>JAEYXO010000098.1 GCA_023431245.1 Pseudomonadota bacterium
AAGATCGCCAAGGCGGTCGGAGCCAGCAAGGAGTGGACGACCGCCGCGCTGCTCGGCCAGATGCAGATGAACAAGGCGCAGGCCGAGGCCGCAGGCAAGCTGCTCGGTCTGCCGCCGTACGCGGTGCTGCTGCTGCAGCAGGTCCCGTACAAGGGTTCGCTGCCGACGGCGGTGCCGACCGATCCGCTGATCTACCGCTTCTATGAACTGGTGAATGTCTACGGCACCACGTTCAAGGAACTGATCCATGAGGAGTTCGGCGACGGCATCATGAGCGCGATCGACTTCAAGATGGACCTGAAGCGCGAGCCCGATCCCAACGGCGACCGCGTGAAGATCGTGATGAGCGGCAAATACCTGTCGTACAAGACGTACTGAGCAAGGGCGCAACAAAAAACGCCGCCCGCTGCCGGACGGCGTTTTTGCAGGGCGCTCCGGAACGTCAGATCGCGTCCGCGACGGCCTTGCCGAGGTCGGCGGTGGTCGCCTTCCCGCCGAGATCCGGTGTCTTCGGACCTTCAAGCAGCGCGGTTTCGATGGCCTTGACCACGGCTGCGCCGGCTTCCTCGCATCCCAGGTGGTCGAGCATCATCGCGCCGGCCCAGATCATGCCGACCGGGTTGGCGATCTTTTTGCCGTAGATGTCGGGCGCCGAACCGTGCACTGGCTCGAACAGCGAGGGGAATTTCTTCTCCGGGTTCATGTTGGCCGAGGGTGCGATGCCGATGGTGCCGGTCGCCGCCGGACCGAGGTCGGAGAGGATGTCGCCGAACAGGTTGGAGGCGACCACCACGTCGAACCAGTCCGGGTGCATCACGAAATGCGCGGTCAGGATGTCGATATGGTACTGGTCGGTCTTCACGTCCGGATATTTCGCCGCCATTTCCTTGACCCGCTCGTCCCAGTACGGCATCGAGATCGAGATGCCGTTGGACTTGGTCGCCGAAGTCAGGTGTTTCTTCGGGCGCTTTTTCGCGAGTTCGTAGGCGAATTTCAGGATGCGATCAACGCCCTGGCGGGAGAAGATGGCCTGCTGCGTGACAAACTCGCGGTCGGTGCCGCCGAACATGCGGCCGCCCACTGACGAGTATTCGCCTTCGCTGTTTTCGCGGACGACCCAGAAATCGATATCTCCGGGCTTGCGGTCGGCGAGCGGGCATTTCATGCCGGGCATCAGGCGCACCGGGCGCAGGTTGACGTACTGGTCGTAGCCACGGCGGAAGGGGATCAGCAGACCCCACAGCGAGATGTGGTCGGGCAGCATGGCCGGCCAGCCTACTGCGCCGAAATACACGGCGTCGTGTTTTTCCAGCTGCTGGAGGCCGTCCTCCGGCATCATGCGGCCGTGTTTGGCATGGTAGTCGCAGCTCCAGTCCAGTTCGTCGAACTTGAACTGGATGCCGAACTTGCGGCCGGCTGCTTCAAGCACGCGCAGGCCTTCCGGCATGACTTCCTTGCCGATGCCGTCTCCGGGAATCACGGCGATGCGGAACGATTTCATTTGCGAAACTCCTGTTTTTTTCCGGGATGCATTTGGGGCGGCTGTCCTGCCGCAAGCGTTTTGCAAAAACAAAAGGCAGCCGTCAGGCTGCCCTTGATTGAATCATGCAAACCGCATCAGGCCGCGGGGGCCTTGGGGCTGGCCGGCGTTTTTTTGCCGTATTTCTGGTTGAATTTCTCGATGCGGCCGGCGGTATCCAGCGTCTTTTGTTTGCCGGTGTAGAACGGGTGGCATTCCGAGCAGACCTCGACGTTCAGGTCCTTGCCCATGGTCGAGCGCGTTTGCCACTTGTTGCCGCAGCTGCAAGTGATTGAAATCTCACGGTATTCCGGGTGTGCATCGGCTTTCATCGCGGTATCCTGAACTGAGTGCCCGAACAAAGCGGGAAACCCGTAATTATCGGTGATTCGGCCCCCAAGGGCAAGAGGAGCGGCTCAGCGAAGGTATTCACTGGTCAGGGTCCCGCTGCGCACCATTGATTGCCCGGTTGCGGCGTCGACCCTCTGGAAAATGGAGCCCTGCAGGGAATCAAATCCCCAGGTGCTCTGGCTGACGAAGTAGATCTGCCCCGGGACCGTCTCGAGCCGGATCTGCCCGATGTCCACGGCGTAGCCGCTGATCAGGTATTTGCCGCCGGGCACCACCAGGCGCATGTAGGTGCCCGCATAGGTGGATCCCAGCATCTGTTCGTTCAGCTGGATGGGGGCCACAAACCGGCGGTCCAGGGGATGCCGGACGACATAGATGACCGCCCTGTCGGCGACGGCTTCAAAACGCTTGGCTGCAGCGTCCTCCGGGGGCGGGGGCAATTGTGCGCATCCGGCGAGCAGCAGGAGTGCGGTCAGAAGGTAGCGGGTCATTTCGGGCTCCTGTTCGAATGTTCCCCGGGCCGCCGGCAGCCCGGGGCTGGGGGTCTGCGGCCGGCTAACGGATGTCAGGACAGGTTAACAGTCCCCGGAGCCGCAAAATTCCCTCCGCCTTGCCGCCGGAGAGGCTCCCGCGCAGGAGCCGGCGGGGCAACGGCTGGTGTCAGCCGCGGCGCATCGAATCGAAGAAGTCGGCGTTGCTCTTGGTGGCGCGCACCTTGTCGAGCAGGAACTCGGTGGCCTCGAGCTCATCCATCGGGTACAGCAGCTTGCGCAGCACCCAGATTTTCTGCAGCACGTCCTTCGGCACCAGCAGTTCCTCGCGCCGGGTGCCGGAGCGGTTGACGTTGATCGCCGGGAAGATGCGCTTTTCGTACATCCGGCGGTCCAGGTGGATTTCCATGTTGCCGGTGCCCTTGAATTCCTCGTAGATCACATCGTCCATCCGCGATCCGGTGTCGATCAGTGCGGTGGCGAGGATGGTCAGGCTGCCGCCTTCCTCGACATTGCGCGCGGCGCCGAAGAAGCGCTTCGGACGCTGCAGCGCGTTGGCGTCGACACCGCCGGTCAGCACCTTGCCGGAAGCCGGCACCACGGTGTTGTAGGCGCGGGCGAGGCGGGTGATCGAGTCGAGCAGGATCACCACGTCCTTCTTGTGTTCGACCAGGCGCTTGGCCTTTTCGATCACCATCTCGGCGACCTGCACGTGGCGGCTCGCCGGCTCGTCGAAGGTCGAGGACAGCACTTCACCCTTGACCGAGCGCTGCATTTCGGTCACCTCTTCCGGCCGTTCGTCGATCAGCAGCACGATCAGCACGACTTCGGGGTGATTGGCGGTGATGGCATGGGCAATGTGCTGCATCAGCACGGTCTTGCCGGCCTTGGGTGGCGACACGATCAGGCCGCGCTGGCCCTTGCCGATGGGGGCGATGATGTCGATGATGCGGCCGGTGAAGTTTTCCTCGGCCTTGATGTCGCGTTCGAGCTTGAGGTGTTCGGTCGGGTGGTACGGCGTCAGGTTCTCGAACAGGATTTTGTGTTTCGAGTTCTCCGGCGAGTCGTCGTTGACCTTGTCGACCTTCACCAGCGCGAAGTAGCGTTCGCCCTCCTTCGGCGTGCGGATCTCGCCCTCGATGGTGTCGCCTGTGTGCAGGTTGAAGCGGCGGATCTGCGAAGGCGAGACATAGATGTCGTCGGTGCCCGCCAGGTAGGAGGTGTCGGGCGAGCGCAGGAAGCCGAAGCCGTCGGGCAGCACTTCGAGCGTGCCGCCGCCGTAGATCGATTCCCCTTTTTTCGCCTGGTTCTTCAGCAGCGCGAAAATCAGTTCCTGCTTGCGCAGCCGGTTGGCACCGTCGATTTCATTCTTGACGGCCATGTCGACGAGCTCGCCGACGTGCAGATTTTTCAGATCGGATAGATGCATGGACTTCAGGCGCTGATCGCGGGAAAGACGGGAATTTAAGGGGGGTGAAGCGGGAAGGGCAGCGGGTGTTGCAGGAGTGCTGGAACTTCGCCGGCGCCTGCCGGGCTCTCTTTATTCGGTGCCGTGAGCGGCTATGTGGTCAGGCGCTGGCGGAAGGTTATAGCGTTCAGATATGGCTGTCAATAAACGCGGTCAGCTGCGATTTCGACAGCGCGCCGACCTTGGTGGCCTCGACCGAACCATTCTTGAACAGCATCAGCGTCGGTATGCCGCGGATGCCGTATTTCGGCGGCGTCGCCTGGTTCTCGTCGATGTTCAGCTTGGCCACCTTGAGCTTGCCGGAATACTCCCGGGCAACCTCGTCGAGTATCGGTGCGATCATCTTGCAGGGGCCGCACCATTCCGCCCAGTAGTCCACCAGCACCGGGGTCGCGGACTGCAGCACCTCGGGG
>JAEYXO010000121.1 GCA_023431245.1 Pseudomonadota bacterium
TCATCACCCACGCCGAGGGCGCGGGCTGCTACGGCCACAACGCTGCGGACGACGTCACCCTCGACGCCGTGCTGCTGGCGCGCGCGGTGCCGGGCCGTCCGGTGCGCGTGCAGTGGATGCGCGAGGACGAGTTCGGCTGGGAGCCTTTCAGCTCGCCGATGGTCATGCGGCTGAATGCGGCGCTGGATGACCAAGGCAACATCGTCAACTGGGGCCACGAACTGTGGAGCCACGCCCACAGCACGCGGCCCGGCGGCAGGGGCGGCGTCAACCTGCTCGCGGCCTGGCACCTGGAAAAACCGCTGCCCGCGGCGAAGCCCGGCAATCCCCCGCTGCCCGGCGGCGGCAGCCACCGCAACGCGATTCCGCTGTACGATTTTCCCAACCAGAAGGTCACCAACCACCTGATCCGCCGCTCGCCGATCCGCACCTCGGCGCTGCGCGCGCTGGGCGGCTTTGCCAACGCCTTCGCCATCGAGTGCTTCATGGACGAACTGGCCGAAGCGGCGGGCGCCGATCCGGTCGAATTCCGCCTGCGCCATCTGAAGGACGCGCGGGCCAAAGCCGTCATCGAGAAAGTCGCGCAGATGGCGGGCTGGAAGCCGAGGGAAAAAGGCGACGGCGAACGCGGCCGCGGCATCGGCTTCGCGCGCTACAAGAACCTTGCCGCTTACATCGCCGTGATTGCCGAGGTGAAGGTCGAGGAAGAGGTGCGCCTGGTGAAGCTGTGGGGCGCGGTCGACGTCGGTCAGGCGATCAATCCCGACGGCGTCATCAACCAGATCGAGGGCGGCATGATCCAGAGCGCGAGCATGGCGCTGAAGGAGCGCGTCGATTTTGACCAGGCGACCGTGACCACGCGGACCTGGGACGAGTACCCGATCCTGCGCTTCACCGAAGTGCCGGACATCGAGGTCGCGCTGATCAACCGCCCCGAGGCGCCGCCGGTGGGTGCGGGCGAGGGTACGCAGGGACCGGTCGCCGCGGCGATCGGCAACGCGATCCACAACGCGCTGGGGGCGCGGCTGCGCGACATGCCCTTCACCCGCGACCGCATTGTCGCCGCGCTGAGCGCCTGATTCCGCTGTGGCGGCCGGACGCGCGCCGCGGGGCCGTCCGGCCCGGTTTGTTTGTTATATTCCGGCGGAATAACGCACCGTTTCGAGTGCGCGACCAACGGCGGCAGTGCAGGGGGTGCACGTGGACCGGGAATGGCGTACGCAGGACCTGGTGTGGATGCTGGGGAGTCTGTGCCAGGTCCATCGCATTCCCTTTGACCCGGCGCTGGTCGCCCGCCAGCATCCGCCGCCGCATTCCGCAGGCACCTTCATCGAGGCTGCGACCGCGCTCGGCTTCAGGGTGGGGCGCTGTGACAGCAGCACACATCCCGTTGCAGGACTGACCTTTCCGCTGGTGGCGCTGCTGCGCGGATCAGGCGTAGCCGCGGACCTGGCGCTGGTGGTCCGGGCCGACGGCGACCGCCTGCTGTTTTTCCGCGCGCAGTCCTCCGGCGGCGAGACGCTGCCGCTCGCCGATTTTGCACGGCACTTCGAGCCGCTGGTCCTGCTGGTGGGCCGCGAAGACGCTGCGGATGCGCCGGACGGGGAGCCGCCGCCGCGTGATGCCGGCCGTTTCGGTTTCCGCTGGTTCGTGCCGGAACTGCTGCGCCACAAATCCGTCTGGCGCGACGTGCTGCTGGCCTCGCTGGTGCTGCAGCTGGTGGGGCTGGCGACACCGCTGTTCACCCAGGTGGTGATCGACAAGGTGATCGTCCACCAGACGCAGAGCACGCTGCTCGCGATCGCCGCCGCGCTGCTGCTGTTCCTGCTGTTCAGCGCCTTTTTCACCTGGCTGCGCCACTATTTCATCCTGCATGCCGGCAACCGCATCGATGCCGTGCTCGGCAGCCAGGTGTTCCGCCACCTGCTGCGGCTGCACCTGCGTTATTTCGAGCAGCGGCCCACCGGCACGCTGATCGCGCGCCTGCACGGCATCGAAACCGTGCGCCAGTTCATCAGCGGCGCGGCGGTGACGCTGTTCCTCGACCTGCCCTTCCTGTTCGTGTTCCTCGCGGTGATGTTCTGGTACAGCTGGCAGCTGTCGCTGATCGCCGTGGCCACGGTGCTGCTGCTGGCCCTGCTCAGCATCGTCATCACGCCGCTGCTGCGCGAGCGGCTCAACGAGCAGTTCCTGAAGGGCGCCCGCAACCAGGCCTTCCTCACCGAATACGTGTCCGGCATCGAGACCGTCAAGTCGCTGCAGCTGGAGCCGCATCTCGAGAAACGCTACGACGGGCTGCTCGCCGACTACCTGCACGCCGGCTTCCGCGCCCGCCAGCTGTCGAACACCACCAACACCATTGCCCATGCCATCGAGCAGGCGCAGACCCTGGTCATCCTCTGTGCCGGCGCGCTGCTGGTGATGCGCAACGACGGTTTCACCATCGGCATGCTGGTGGCCTTCCAGATGTTCGCCAGCCGCATGGCACAGCCGATGCTGCGGCTGGCCTCGCTGTGGCAGGAGTTCCAGCAGGCCGACATCGCCGTGCGCCGGCTCGGCGACCTGATGGACGCGCCGGCCGAAGCCCATGCGCTGATTCCCTCCCGCGCCCCGGACGGCGCCGGGCGGGTCAGCATCTCCGGGCTGTCGTTCCGCTACAGCGCCGCGCATCCGTACCTCTACCGCAATCTTTCGCTGACCCTGGAGCCGGGGCGGCTGACCGTGCTGAGCGGTCCCTCCGGATCCGGCAAAAGCACCATCGCCGGGCTGCTGCAGGGTTTTTATCCGCCGGAACACGGCCGCATCGAGATCGACGGCCGCGACATCCGCGGCCTCTCCGCCAACGAGTTGCGCCAGCACTACGG
>JAEYXO010000146.1 GCA_023431245.1 Pseudomonadota bacterium
CGCGATCTTGCGGCCGCCGAGCCACAGATCCTCGCCGCGCCGCTCCACGTCGAGGCCGAAGGCGCGGAAAGTGGCAATGGCCGGCTGCAAACCCCAGGCCGCCCACTCCGCGGGCCGCCGCGGCGCCAGGCACAGCGGCACGATGAACACGTAAACCTGCTGCTGCTCGTCGATCCATACCGTGCCGCCGCCCAGCAGCCGGCGCACCACCGGCACCGCAGGCCTCGCCACCAGTTCGCAGGCGGCGCTCTGGGACTGCCCCAGGCAGAGGTGTGCCGGTGCGCGCGCCCACAACAGGACCGGTGCGGCGGCGGGCGTCGCAGCCTGCGCGATGCCGGCATAACTCGCATGCAGGCGCTGCGGCGGCAGCAGGCCGGCGTCTATGAAGCGCGCGGCGGTCAACGCGGCTTTCCTTCCACGGAAAAATATTTCTCGAAATAGAAATCGCGCTGCGCCAGCCCCTCGAGATCGCGCGCACGCTGCGCCATGCCCTCGCGGAAAATGCCGGCGAGGTGTGACCCCTGCTCGGCGTCGAGGATGTGGATCTGCGAGGCAAAGGGCAGGCCGTTGAGATCCTCGTCGATGCGGATGATTTCCGCGGCCAGTCCCTCGAGCGGCTGCAGGTGCAGCAGCCAGGCCTTGCATTCCGGATCCTCCGGATCGAGCGGACAGAGCACGATCTTCCCGAGCCAGGCCAGCCGCGCGACCTGGTTGAACAGGCGGATGTCGAGCTTTTTGCCCTTTTTATACTTCGCCAGTTCGTTTTTCAGCGCGCCGGCATCGACGATGCGGATGTCTTTCATGGCATTCAGTCGACCGGCGGCAGAAGGCCTTACAGCCCCGCCTTGACGTCCTCGTCGTTGATCTGCCGCCGCACCTTGGCGATGTCTCGTTTTTTCAGCGCAAAGGGAAAGGACAGGATGTCGGTCGGGCTGGAGTCGCCGTAGGGCCGGTTGCAGGCCGACACATCATCGGTCTTGCCGGGACAGCCGGAAGTGCGGAAGGGGGTGCCGGCATTGATCAAGGCTTCCAGCTTCGCCTGAGGCACACCGAAATCGATGACCCGGCCGTCCTCGTCGAAACGCATGTCGCGGACATGACCGCCGGCGTAATCGATGATGTAGCGCGCCAGCTGCACGCGCCGCCACTGGCCGCGGTCCACCGCCGGCCATTCCTCCATCAGCGAACCGCGCTCCGGGAAAAACGCGAACATGTGGTTGTGGCCGCCCATGTCGCGGATGCGCTGGGCGACCTCCAGGATCTCGCGCTCGGTCTCGCCCATGCCGCAGATCAGGTGGGCGCCGAACTTCTCCGGGCCATAGACATCGGCGGCCCATTCGATCGCTCGCCAGTAGTGCTCGTACTTGTGCGGGCTGTCGACGCCCTTGCCGCGGGTGCGCTCGAAAATGCCGGGCGTCACCGCATCCAGCGCCACCGTGAAAATGTCGGCACCGAGTTCGCGCATGCGCACCAGGTCATCCTTTTCCAGCGTCGTCGGATTCGACAGGATAGACACCGGCACCTGCGGCACCTCCCGCGTCCAGCGCTCGAGCAGCACGAAGGTGTCGGCATTCGAGTCCGGATGCGTGATCATCGAAATGCACATGCGCTCGAACTGCCCCTTGTCCGAACCGGCCTTCACCCGCTCGATGACCTCGTCGTAGCGCGCGGTCGGCCAGTCGACGCGGATGAAATTGCGGTCGGCGTAGTCGCGCGCCTCCTCGCGGTGGCGCGCCAGCCCGCAGTAGGCGCAGTTGGCGCGGCAGCCCTCGGGATAGGTCACCAGCAGGTTCAGGCAGTGCGTGCAGGACGTGCGGTGCATCCTGCCCGGGATCAGCCCCAGCGTGATCGCCGCGGCAGTGCTCATCTGCACGTACTCGGGCGAACGCATCTGCGGCGTCTTGATGTGGTAGTCGGGCCGGTAAAAGCGTATCGGCTGCAGGTCGTCGGCGATCGGGGTGTCCATGGCGGTGCCTTTTTCTATCGATCTTCAGAATTCGATGCTGTCGCGGATCGCCGCGATGCCGGCCGCGGCGCAGATGTCGTCGCGGTCGCCGCCGGGGGCGCCCGAGACGCCGATGCCGCCGAGCAATGCGCCGGCGCCTTCGATCATCATGCCGCCGGCCACCGCCGCCACACGCGGACGCAGGCGGATGCTGTGCTGCGGCATGCCCGGCTGGGTCACGCGGTCGAGGTCCGCGGTATTGGTGCGGAAGGTCACCGCCGACCAGGCCTTGTCCGTGGCCATGCGCGGTGTATGCGGGCCGGCGTAACGGTCGCGCAGCAACACCTGCAGCAATCCTCCGCGGTCGACGACAGCGACAGCCACCTGGAAACCGTCATCGCGGCATTTTTTCAGCGCAGCCTGCGCCGCCTTCAGCGCGGTGTCCGGCGTCAGCGTGCGGGTGGTAAAGGTGGCGTCCTGCGCCGATGCCGGTGCCAGCGCGCCGAATGAAGCCAAGAATAGTATGTAAATACTTGTTTTTATTGACATTTTTGACTCATGCCGTCAGTGGTGTGCGGTAGTATTCGTCGAAGGCGATCCAGCCGCGGCGATGCATCGCATCCTCGGCGAAGGCCGGCGTGCGATGCAGGCGCATCAGTTCCGCGCGGCGCGCGACCGCACGCTGCAATGATTCGCCGAACTGGTCCGCCATGTCTTCGGCATAGGCTGCCAGCGCCGCGGCATCACCGCCGATCCAGGCAGAAGCCGCGGCTGCCGCAGCCTCGCCGCTGGCCACCGCAGCGGCAATGCCGGCGCCGGTCACCGGATGGGTCAGCCCCGCCGCATCGCCGACAAACAACACGCCGTCCGCGACGAGCACATCGCGCAATCCGCCAACCGGAATCGCGCCGCCGGTGCGCGCGACAATGTCAGCACCCACGCGCCCTTCCCTCACCAGTTCGCCATGCAACCGGTCCAGCGCCGTCTTCATGTCGCCACCGGCTTGCAGATCCATGCCGAGACCGAGGTTGGCATGATCACCCTTGGGAAACAGCCAGGCATAACCACCGGGATAGTCCGGCGACAGCCAGATATCGGTATCCGCGAAGGGCCGCAGCAGCGGCACGGTGTACTGCCGCGTGTTCACCGTCGGCAAGGGCGGCAGGCCCAGCAGCCGCGCCACCGTCGAATGCGGACCGTCGGCGGCGATCAGCACACGGTAATGCAGCACCGATTCGCCGCCGGGCCCGCGCAGGTGCGCGATGCCTGCATCTGCATCCAGCGCAACAAGGCTTGCCGCGGCCTGTACCGTGGCACCTGCGGTCTCGGCGGAACCGGCCAGCGCGCGATCGAAGGCGGCACGGTCGACCATCAGTCCGCTGAAAGGCGTGTCCACCGCCACGCCGGAGGGCAGCACGCTGGTCATGCCGGAGATGCGCTGCGCCAGCACGCCGGGCGCCATTGCATGGCGGGACAGCGGCAGCGGAATGAATTCCGCGCATTGCACCGGCAAGCCGATTTCACGCTTGCGATCAATCGCGACCACGCGCAGGCCGGACGCCGCCGCACTGGCTGCGGCGGCACCGCCCCCCGGCCCGAGGCCGACCACCAGCACATCGCATACACGCCCGTTCACGGGGCGGATGCCAGCAGCGGCTGTTTCAGCGCCAGCCGCACCACGGTGACAAAATCCGCCGGTGTCAGGGTCAGCATGTCGACCCGGCGCTCCGCAAAAAACGAGTTGACCCGCTGCTCCAGGCGGTCGAGGGGCAGGTCGCGCAGCGCGGCCTCGAGGTCGGCCACCGTGCGCCGCGGCTGGATGAACATGTCGCCGGTGAACCAGACCTGGCGGATGGTGCGGGTATGCAGATCCCAGGTGACCGCGGCACGCAGCAGGCCGCCGGCGAATTTCTGTGCCGCCTCGAGGATCGGCATGTCGGCCGCCGGGCGGTTGACCAGATTGACCCAGTCCGGGTGGTCGATTTCGCGCAGCGCGTCCCGGTAACGCTGCTGCTCGGTCAGTGTCAGGTCACCCTCGCTGAATTCGACGCCGAACTCGCTCTCGAAGGCTTCAACCATGTAACCGCGGATCTGCGCCGCTTCCGGCCGGTGACCGAGCAGGTCTTTCAGGTTGGCCACCCGTTCGCGTGCCGAGGCGATGGCCTTGTCCGACAGTTTCTCGGCCGGGATGCGCAGCACGCGCAGCATTTTCCCGACGTCGAACTCGATCAGCAGCGTGCCCTGGAACATCAGCGCATCGCCGTCGAAAGCGCCGCCGGTACCCGAAATCTTGCGTCCGTCGACCTCGATGTCGTTGCGCGGCCGGAAACGCGCATCAACGCCGAGCGCGCTGATCGCGGTTGCCGCGGCATGGCAGATGCGCTGCGATATGAGCTGCATGTCGGCGGTGCCCAGCTCGCGCTTGTGCAGGTAGAGCTCCCAGCCGATCTGGGTCTCGTCAAAATAGATCGCGCCGCCGCCGGTGATCCGGCGCTGCACGGTGATGCCCTGTTCGCGGCAGTAATCGAGGTTGAGTTCCTGCTCCGCGCTCTGGTGGTAACCCAGCAGCGCGGACGGCGTGAAACGCAGAAAACGCAGCGTGCTCGGGATCTCCTCGGCCTGGCGCGCCTCCAGCAGCGCGCGATTCAGCGCGATGTTCTGCGCCGCGGGCCTCAGGCCGGTGTCGATGACGCGCCAGTGTTCCATCTCAGGCCGCCACCACCGGAATGCCGGCCAGCGCACTACCGCGGGGACGGCGGCGTTGTTCGGCAATCAAGTCCTGCAGGTCGACGCGAATGCCCGATTCGCGCTCCAGTGCCATCACCTCGTCACCCACCGCGATCGAGCAGCAGGCGGGCGTCACCCGCACCTCGCGTCCCAGCCGCACGGCCAGTTCGACCACACCATCGGCCGGATGCGCGATGCCGTTCAGACCCGCCATCACCGCGTAACTGTCGATTTCCGCCTTGACCCGGCCCGCGGGCCGCGCGCAGCCGAGCAGCAGCGGTGTGTCCGGCAGGCGCCGGCGCGCATCGAGGAAGAAGCGGCCGACCTGGCGGGCATCCGGTGTCACGAAGGGTCGCTGCGCCGGCGCATAAAAAGGCATCACCACCACCAGCACCAGCGCCGCCGGCTTGTGGCGGGCGACGATTTCCAGCGCCTCCCACTCGCCGAGCATGCGCCCGTAGTGCAGGCCGATGACGATGTGCGGCACGCATTTCATCGAGGTCGCGGTCAGGCATTCCAGGGAACGTTCGAAGTCGGCGACGCTGCGCTTCAGGTGATAGACCTGGGAAATCGTGTCCTGCGCGCCGATGACATCCATCATTGCGGCATCGATGCCCGCATCCTCCATGCGCCGCGCGATGTCCATGTCGACAAGTGCCGTGTGCAGGGCAATCCTGAATTCCGGGAAGCTGTCCTTGATCCGCCGCACGACCGGGTAGTAGGCGTCGTACTCGACCTCGTTGCGGTGGTTGGAGCCGCCGGTCAGCAGCATGCCCTGCGCGCCGGACTCGATCTGCGCATTGACCACCCGCCACAGGTCTTCCGGCGTGTGCGCCGGAATCATCGGCTCGAGGATTTTCGCCTTGCAGTGGTCGCAGGCCAGCGCGCAGTCGCCGCCGGTGATCGACACGGCAGGCCAGGCGCTCTTGCCGCAGCCGGCGAGTTCGGACGTGCTGTA
>JAEYXO010000147.1 GCA_023431245.1 Pseudomonadota bacterium
CCAGCAGGGCCACGATCCGCCCCTTGTCGAAGCCGCCAATAAACTGCTGGAACTGCTCGACCGACCTGACATCCTGGTTGTTGATCGCAAGGATCACGTCGCCGCGGCGCAGGCCGGCCTGGGCCGCTGCACCCTGCACGCCGTCAACCAGCACGCCGCCCTCGACTTTCAGTTCCTTGCGTTGCGCCTCGGTGAGCTCTGTAAGCGCCATGCCGAACCGGTTGCTGGCCTGCGGCTGCGGCTTGCCGCCACGGGCCTGGCGGGTCGCGCGATCGTCTGAAAGCTCGGCCACGACCACCTGCAGGTCGCGAGCCGCCTTGTTGCGCCAGACCTGGACGGCGATGCTGCTGCCCGGCTTGCTGCCGCCGACGATGCGCGGCAGATCCTCGGAGGAATTCACCGGTTTGCCGTCAAAACGGAGGATCACGTCACCGGCCTCGATGCCCGCCTTCTCCGCCGGTCCGCCCTTCTCAACCGAATTGACCAGCGCACCCTGCGGCTTGGGCAGGCCAAAACCGTCCGCGAGTTCCCGGGTCACCGGCTGGATCACCACGCCGATGCGGCCGCGCGTCACCTTGCCGGTGGTCCGCAGCTGCTGCGCGATGTCGTTGGCCACATCGATGGGTATCGCGAAAGACAGCCCCATGAATCCGCCGGTTCGGCTGTAGATCTGCGAATTGATGCCGACCACCTCGCCCCTGAGATTGAACAGCGGCCCGCCCGAATTGCCGGGATTGACGGCAACGTCGGTCTGGATGAAGGGCACGAAATTCTCCTGCGGCAGGGAGCGCCCCTTGGCGCTGACAATGCCTGCCGTCACCGTGTTCTCGAAGCCGAACGGTGACCCGATGGCAACAACCCACTCCCCGACCTTGAGCCGGTTGGCGTCGCCGAAACGTACCGTCGGCAATCCGGCTGCGTCTATCTTGATCAGCGCGACGTCGGTGCGGCGGTCCGTACCGACAACCTTGGCCTTGAATTCGCGTTTGTCCGTGAGCTTGACGCTGACCTCGTCGGCCCCCTCCACGACATGTGCGTTGGTCAGGATGTAACCGTCGGCGCTGATGATGAATCCCGAGCCCAGCGACTGCGCCTGGAAGCCCCGCGGTCCCTGCTGACCGGGATTCGGGTTGTTCGGCATGAAGCGCCGGAAAAATTCGTAGAACGGATCGTTCTCGTCCAGTTGCGGCAGCTGCCGCGACAGGGCGTTGCGGTTCGCGGACTGGGTGGTGCTTATGTTGACCACGGCCGCGCCCTGTTTCTCCACGAGTTCGGTGAAGTCCGGAAGCTGTGCTGCGGACTGCAGGGGTACAAACAGGCACAGGGCCAGAAAGAAATACCTGAACATGTTCAGCCTTTCCTGGTAACGCAGGGTTCTGGAGAATGAAATCGAAAAACCGCGCTCAGCGCTGCACCGTGGCGGACGCCTTGGGTTCCAGCGAGCGCGCGAACTGCATCACGGTTTCCGCGGGCGTCTCGCCGAGTATCGTCACGGTGTGACCGGCAACGGGCTGGCTGTAGATGTGCAGCGCGCCCTGGTGCCTGAGCGTCTGTTTCCTGTCCGGGCGGACTCCGGGTTCGATGAAAATCGACACTGCGGCGAGGCCGTCGGAAAACACCAGGTGCGACGCCGTGCCTTTCTTGCCGACCATCGACCGTCTCAGCTCCATCAGCTTGCGGAAACCTGCCGGCAGGGACTGCACCACCCAGCCGGAATCCCCGCTGTCGCCCGTCGTCAGCGCGGAACGGTCGACACGCCAGTTCTGCTTGGCGCTTATCGCGGCATATTTCGACTGCACCAGCTCGCGGCGGAAGGAACCGCCGATATCCAGCGTCGAAAACGCAAACGCCTCCAGAGTCTCGTTCTTGTCATTCAGGGTCCGCGCCTGCAGCGGCAGGCCGGTATTGAGTTCGGCGCAGAAACGCCGGGTGTAACGCAGCGTGTCTGCCGGCACCAGGGTCACCCATTGGCATTGCATGCCGGCAACCCGGTCCAGTCCGCCTTTCACGACGTTGTAATGCTGGACGATCTCCTGGATCTGCTCGACTCGGATCGGAAACTGGCGCGAGCCGCGGGGGTCGATCAGGACAACCTTGCTGCCCGGGATGTAGCAGGTCACCTGGTCATTGTTGCGTATGATTTCGCGCGCCGGACCGTCGAGCGTTTCGAGGCGCTCCAGCACTCCTCCCGCCGGATTGACGAAATGGGCGATGCTGGATGTTTCGACCTGCTTGCCATGCTGGAACATGAAGGTTCCGGTGTAATTCACCTTCCGGCCCGCTTCGGCCATTTTCTCGAGCATGGCCAGGGCTTCGCGTGAATCTCCGGTTGCCGCAAAGGCGCCCGGCGCAAAACCCAGAACAAGGATCCACCAGTATTTCATGGGGGTATTACCGGTCGGCGGCGGGTGCTATCGAAATGGTGCGGATGTAGGGCGCCACGCCCTGAAGGCTGGTGCTCGGCGAGATGCCCTGGTGCGCCAGCAGATATTCGTTCATCTGACCGTCGTTCGGAACGCTGACCAGCGGCGGCTCGGGCTGAACCGCGGCAGGCACCGTGGCACGCGCGATTTCCGCCGGCGGGTGGGCGATATTGCCCGAGGAAAAGGCCATCCAGCCGACGACGGCCACGGCGGACACGGATGCCGCCGCTGAAAGCGCAAAAGCAAGGGGTTTGCCGGGCCTGCGGATCCGTACCGGCGCCAGAACGGTCGGTTCCCGGGAGAGCGCCTCGGAGACACGTCGGGAAACGTCAACGCCGCGGACCGCCTCGCCCCGCATCACGTCACCGATCAGGTGATACATGTCCCAGGACTCCCGCGCCTCCGCGGTATCCCCCAGGCGCAGCAGCGTCTGGTGTGTTTCCTGGCCGTCCGCTTCACCGTCCATCAACGCCGATACATGTTCCATCTCACCATCTCCTGTCCTTGCCCGTGCCGAGCAAGGGCCGCAATTTCTCCGCCACCGCCTCGCGTGCCCGGAAAATCCGGGAACGCACCGTACCTACCGGGCACTGCATCACTGCCGCAATTTCCTCGTAACTCAGCCCCTCGATCTCGCGAAGGGTTATCGCCGTTCTCAACTCCTCTGGCAACTCCTGCAGGGTTTGGTTCACTGTGTCGCCAACCTGCCGGCTCATCATCTGGTTTTCCGGCGTATTGAGGTCCCGCAACTGCTCCCCCGCCTCCACCCCTTCCGCCTCCTCGGCATCGAGTTCGGTGCTGGTCGGCGCCCGCCGGCCCATGGCCACCAGGTGATTTTTCGCCGTGTTGATGCCGATGCGGTACAACCATGTGTAAAAGGCGCTGTCGCCCCGGAATCCCGGCAACGCGCGGTATGCCTTGATGAACGCCTCCTGCGTCACATCCTCGACCTCGCTGGGGTCCCGGATAAAGCGCGACAGCAGCCGGCCCAGCTTGCGCTGGTATTTGCTCACCAGCAGATCAAACGCGCGCTTGTCGCCCCGCTGCACACGCTCCACCAGCTGCTGATCGACTTCGCGATCGCTCATTATTATCCGGTCCCTGATACTGCAGTCCTGCGCCCGGCCGGCCAAGCCGCCGTCCTTGCAGGCGCCGCAGTATAACTGCCTGAACGGCCGCACGAAACATCCGTTCCCGGCGTCGTCTGCAGTGACCAGCGGCAGGCGTTTAAGTTCAAGGGGGACACGAAAAAGCGGCCCCCGCGTTCCAACATGTGACCGCCTGGATGGCCGGATTGTTCTGGGCCCTCACGTTTTCCCGGACTCCGGACGTAGCCGCCGCTCGACTTGCCGCAGCCCCCCTTCAATCAGCACCGCGAGAACCGCGGCCGGCAATGCGCCGGACAGCATCACCACGTGATCGTTGACAGCCAGCCCGGCGACAATCCGTTCACCGTAACCGCCGGCCCCCACAAACGCCGCCAGCGTCGCCGTCCCGACATTGATCACCGCCGCGGTCCTGATGCCGCCCAGCACGCCGGGAACGGCCAGCGGCAATTCGATGAACCACATCAGCTGCCCGGTACTCAGGCCGAGTGCCCGCCCCGCATCGCGCATCCGGTCACCGACACCTGCCAGCGCGACCTCGGTGCCGCGAATCACCGGCAGCAGCGCATACAGCGAGAGTGCAATCACCGCAGGCAGGGCGCCGATGCGGTCCAGCAGTGCAATCAGGAATGCCAGCAGGGCCAGACTGGGCACCGTCTGCAGCACTCCGGCCCCGGCCAGTATCCAGCGTCCCGCACGCGGCACACGCTGCGCCAGGATGCCCAGCGGGATGCCTGCCAGAATGCTGAGCAGCAGGGACACGATCACCAGTTGCAGATGCTCCAGGGTCAGCCGCAGCAGGTCGGGGGCAAACACGGCCCCGGCCAGCGATCGCTGCGCCATGGCGTTCGCCGGCGGGTGTTGCTCGAGCCAGTTCCGCGCCACCTCGGAAAAACCCTTCCGCTCCAGCTCGACGGCAGCGTTCATCTCCAGCATTGCTGAGGCCGGAATCGTTCCCTGCAGTTTTTCGATGGCCGCCCAGGCCTCCGGATGCCGCAGCGGCAGATCGATGCGGTACACCAGCACGGCCTCGTACGCCGGGAAAAACCGCTGGTCATCCTCCAGCACGCGCAGGCCCAGCCGCCGGATCTGCGGATCCGTGGTGTAGACGTCGACAACATCGACCTCGCCGCGCTCCAGCGCCGCATAGGCCAGGCCATGCTCCAGTCCCCGGACCGTCAGCCCGCCGATCTCGTAAGTCTCGCTCAATGCGGGCCAGCCGTCCCGCCGGTTGAGAAACTCCGGGGACAGCCCGAGACGTGCATCGAAAAAATCCCTGAGATCGGAAATTCGCCGGATCCCGCGCGCCGCGGCATCCGGCTCCCGCATCGCCAGCGCGTAGGCATTGCTGAAGCCGGGAAACACGCCGGCGGCCAGTCCGTGCGCGGACAGCTCCCTGTTGAGCTCGTCCAGCAACGGCACCCCGGGCAGGCGCAGCAATTCGAGCGCAATGGTGCCGGTGTAGTCCGGATAAACATCGATGGCGCCGCTTTTCAGCGCGGCAAACAGGATCGCCGTGTTGCCCAACCCCGGCTTGTGCCCGACTTTTGCGCCGGATGCGCGCGCAGTCTGCGCGATCACCTCTCCAAGCAGATAGGATTCGGTGAAACGCTTGGAGCCGACTGTCAGCACATCGCCGGCGGCCGCCCCTGACGCAGTGGTGAAAAGAACTGCGAAAAAAAGCAGGCAAACCCGCCGCAGAAACGCCACGGCGACGCCGCGTACACAGCCCTGTCGGTGTCGTTCCATCGCGCGAAAATGGTAGCATGCGGACACCGCAAGGCCGCTCCGGGAAAACCCCCGCGGCGCCGGATCCCTCAACGACCCATCACGCAAGACACCCAATCATGACTGCCCGCCCCGCCGACCTCGAATCATTCTGGATGCCCTTTACCGCCAACCGCGCCTTCAAGCAGTCCCCGCGCATGCTGGTCGCGGCCAAGGACATGCACTACACCACTGACGACGGCCGCCAGGTGCTCGACGGCACCGCCGGGTTGTGGTGCGTCAATGCCGGCCACTGCCGGCCGAAAATCGTCGAAGCCGTGCAGAAACAGGTGGCAACGATGGACTACAGTCCGGCATTCCAGCTCGGCCATCCCGACGCCTTCCGCGTCGCCGAACGGCTGGCGGCGCTGGCCCCCGGCGATCTCGATCACGTGTTCTACTGCAACTCCGGCTCGGAAGGCGTGGATACCGCGCTGAAAATTGCGCTGGCCTATCATCGCGCCCGCGGCGAGGGCCACCGCAATGTGCTGGTGGGCCGCGAACGCGGTTACCACGGCGCCGGTTTCGGCGGCATATCGGTCGGCGGCATCCCGGCCAACCGCAAGGCCTACGGCAACATGCTGTTCCGCGTCGACCACCTTGCGCACACCCACAACCTGAAGGAAAACGCCTTCAGCCGCGGCCAGCCGGCCTGGGGAGGGCATCTCGCCGACGAACTGGAGCAGCGCATCATCCCGCTGCACGATGCCAGCAACATCGCCGCCGTCATCGTCGAGCCCCTGGCCGGGTCCACCGGCGTGCTGGTGCCGCCCAAGGGTTACCTCGAGCGGCTGCGCCAGATCTGCGACAAACACGGCCTGCTGCTGATATTCGACGAGGTCATCACCGGCTTCGGCCGCACCGGCCCCTGCTTCGGCGCCGAAACCGTAGGCGTGGTGCCGGACATGATGATCGTCGCCAAAGGCCTCACCAACGGCACTGTTCCGATGGGTGCTGTGATCACCCGCCGCGGCATCTACGACGCCGTGGTCAACAGTGCCCCGCCCGGCATGATCGAGCTGTTTCACGGCTACACCTATTCCGGCCATCCGCTGGCCACCGCCGCGGCACTCGCCAGCCTCGACACCTTCGAGGAGGAAGGCCTGTTCCAGCGGGCACAGGAGCTGGCCCCCTATTTCGAGGAGGCGGTGCAGTCCCTGCGGGAAATGCCGAATGTCATCGACGTGCGCAACATGGGCCTGGTCGCAGGCATCGAACTGGAGCCGCGTCCCGGTGCGCCGACCGCGCGCGCCTTCGAGACGTTCCTGAAATGCTATGAAAAAGGCGTGCTGATCCGCACCACCGGCGACATCATCGCGCTGTCGCCACCCCTGATCATCAGCAAGGCACAGATCGACGAGCTGGTCGGCAGGCTCGGCGACGCGCTGCGCGAAGTCGGACGCAATCCCTGATGCCGGCCGCTTGAGTTTGATTGTTTCGCTGAATTTCTACTATGCG
>JAEYXO010000319.1 GCA_023431245.1 Pseudomonadota bacterium
TTTCGGTCATGGGGTCGGGCAGGATTGGTCAGGCAGCTTCAGGTTGGCCCGGACGCGCCGCGTCCAGGGCGTGTTCGCCGATGGCGGAACGCAGCAGGTCGACTCCGTCACCCGTCAGCGCACTCAACCAAAGGCGAGAAATTCTAGCATATTCATCCCTCTCGACCCGCGGCTCCAGGGCCGTGCGATCGATCTTGTTGAAGACCATGATCTGCTGCACCCGATCGGCTCCGATTTCCGACAAAACAGCGTTGACCGCGGCAATCTGCGCATCGCGGTCGGGGCTGCCCGCGTCCACGACATGCAGCAGCAGGTCGGCATACACGGTTTCTTCCAGCGTCGCGCGGAAGGCGTCGACCAGGGTATGCGGCAAATGGCGGATGAAACCCACGGTATCGGAAATCACCGCTGACGCCCCTTCGATGCCGCCAAGGCGACGTGTGGTCGTGTCCAGTGTCGCGAACAGCTGGTCGGCGGCATAGGCGTCGGCGCGCGTCAGCCGGTTGAACAGCGTCGATTTACCGGCGTTGGTGTAGCCGACCAGCGAAACCGAGAATACATGGGCGCGGGAGCGTGAACGCCGCTGGGTCGCATGCTGTGCCCGCACGCGCGCCAGCTTTTCCTTGAGCACCTTGACCCGTTTGCCGAGCAGGCGGCGGTCGGTTTCCAGCTGGGTCTCGCCGGGACCCCGCATGCCGATGCCGCCGCGCTGCCGCTCCAGATGGCTCCAGCCGCGCACCAGCCGCGTTGCCAGGTGCTCAAGCTGCGCCAGTTCGACCTGCAGCTTGCCCTCGTGGCTGCGGGCACGCTGGGCAAAGATATCGAGTATCAGGCTGGTGCGA
Source organism: Pseudomonadota bacterium (assembly GCA_023431245.1). Taxonomy (GTDB): domain Bacteria; phylum Pseudomonadota; class Gammaproteobacteria; order Burkholderiales; family SG8-41. The sequence goes on from JAEYXO010000319.1 coordinate 843, forward strand.
TCGACGACCCTGCAGGAGAGCTTGCGCTCGAGATTGCGCTCCTGGATCGGACTCAGGGCGTGGTTGAAAATGACCACCGAGGCGCCGTTTTCCCGGGCGGTATCGGCGATTTCGTCGACTTTCCCCTTGCCGGCATACAGCGCGGGGTCAGGCCGGTCACGGCGTCCGCGGACCACGGCCACCACGGCGACTCCGGCGCTGCGCGCCAGCAATTGCAGTTCCTCGAGGCTTTCGGCGTAGTCCGGATCACCCAGATCAAGGGCGACAAGCACCGCCGAGGTGCCGCTACCCGGACGGTCAAACATCTAAAATATTCAATAAAATCAATTACTTATCTTGCTTATCGTCAGCCTGGAGGCTGACCGCCCGTGCCGGAACCACGGTCGAAATGGCATGTTTGTAAACCATCTGGGTCACGGTGTTCTTCAGCAGCACCACATACTGGTCGAAGGAATCGACCTGGCCCTGCAGCTTGATGCCGTTGACGAGATAAATCGAGACGGGAATATGTTCCTTGCGCAAGGCATTCAGGAACGGGTCTTGTAGCAGCTGCCCTTTATTACTCATGGCACCCTCTGGGTTGTCGTTATTGGAAAGATCACTCTAGCCTAATTTTCTAAGTCTGGCCATAGAGTTAGCTGCGTTTTGCGTCATCCCTGGCATACGGATTGCGCGCGCTCTTGAATTCGACCCGGAGCGGCGTACCCGTGAGTTTGAACGCATCCCGGAAGAATCGTTCCAGGTAGCGGCGGTAGGTGTCGGGCACCCGCTCCAGCGCCGAGCCGTGAATGATGATCCTTGGAGGATTGTGCCCGCCCTGGTGGGCATAACGCAGCTTGGGCCTGACCATGCCGGCCCGCGGCGGTTGCTGCTGCTGGACCGCCATCTGCAAGGCCCGGGTCAGCCGCGGCGTCGCCAGGCTGGACATGGCGGCGGCATAAGCGGCATCCGCCGAAGCCAGCACCGCAGCAACCCCCTGCCCCTGCAGGGCCGAAATGAAATGGAAGCGCGCAAAGTTGAGGAAACCGAGCTTGCGCGCGCCATCCCGCTTCACCTGCTCCCGCTGGCTCTCGTCCAGGCCTTCCCATTTGTTGACCGCCACCACCAGCGCGCGGCCGGCGTCAAGGATGAACCCCGCGATATGGGCGTCCTGCTCCGAAATCTCCTGGCGCGCATCGAGCACCAGGATGACGACATTCGCATCCGAGATCGACTGCAGGGTCTTGACCACTGAAAACTTCTCCGCCACCTCATCAACACGGCCGCGCTTGCGCATGCCCGCGGTGTCGATCAGGGTGTAGCGCTTGCCGCCACGTTCGAAATCGATATAAATCGAGTCCCGCGTGGTGCCGGGCTGGTCAAACACGACGACGCGCTCCTCGCCGAGCAGCGCATTGACCAGCGTTGATTTGCCAACGTTCGGCCGGCCGACAATCGCGATTTTCGGATGTTTTTCCGCACTGCCGGATTCGGGTTCCGGCTCCGGAAAATCCGCCAGCACGAGTTCCATCAGGTCACTGACATATTCACCGTGTTCCGCGGATATGGCCAGCGGTTCGCCAAGGCCCAGCGCGTGGAAATCGGCAGTCACTGCCGCCCTTGCCATGCCTTCGGCCTTGTTCACCACCAGCCAGATCCTGCGACCGCTGCGCCGCAGCTCGGCGCCGATCTCGCGGTCCTGTGCGGTGAGGCCGACGCGCGCATCCACCACGAACAGCACAACGTCCGCCTCGTCCACCGCCTGCCTGGCCTGGCGCACCATCTCATGGAAAATGCCGTCCTTGGCTACGGGTTCGAAGCCGCCGGTGTCGACCACGAGATAGGGCTTGCCTCCGACGCGCCCTTCACCATAGTGGCGGTCACGCGTGATTCCCGGTGCATCGGCCACGATGGCATCGCGACTGCGGGTCAGCCGGTTGAACAGCGTCGATTTGCCGACGTTGGGGCGGCCGACAATGACTACGGTGGGTTTCATGGCGATGCGGAGCTGCCGCGACCCTTCAG
>JAEYXO010000329.1 GCA_023431245.1 Pseudomonadota bacterium
ACGCGCAACTGGCGACCTTCGACAAGATCTACAGCGGCAAGCGGCCGCGCTACATCGACGGCTACAACCAGCTCAAGGCGGCGATCAAGCCCTGGGGCCAGTAAGCCCGCAGCACGCCGTGCTCCGGCACGGCCCCTGGACAACGCCCGCATCCGCGGGCGTTGTTTTTTGTGCCGCGCCTTTTCCTGCGCAGCCCCTGCAGCAAGCCAGTTTTGCCGCAACGCAAAATTACAGCACTGCGGGCCGATTGCCGTAAATTTCACAGTGTAAATTTGACTCTGGATCAAAAGTTTGACTTTGTGGAATGCTATGTATAATGCATCGCAGCATCTTATATGGGATCATTTTTCATGATACGGGATTAACGCCCTGCCCGGGCCGACTCCCGCCGTCCACAACCATCCGCCGCGGAGAACCCCATGGCCCCGACGCTTCCCGAAGGCATCACCCTCACCGGCACATCTGCTGCCGGATACGCCAGCATCCTCACGCCTGAAGCCCTCGCCTTTGTCGCCGGACTGTTCCGGCAGTTCGAAACCCGTCGCCGGGAACTGATGCAGCGCCGCACCGTCCGCCAGGCCGCATTTGATGCCGGCGAATTGCCGGACTTCCTGCCGGAAACCAAAGCGATCCGCGACGGCGACTGGACCGTCGGCCCGGTCCCCCCAGACCTGCTGGATCGCCGCGTCGAAATCACCGGACCGACCGACCGCAAGATGGTGATCAATGCGCTGAACTGCGGCGCCAACGTGTTCATGGCGGATTTCGAAGACTCCAATGCGCCGACCTGGTCCAACATGATCGAAGGCCAGATCAACCTGCGCGACGCGATCCGCCGCACCATCACTTTCCGCAGCCCCGAGGGCAAGGACTACAGCCTCGGAGAAAAAACCGCGACGCTGCTGGTGCGTCCGCGCGGCTGGCACCTGATGGAAAACCACATGCGGGTCGACGGCGCGCCGGTGTCGGGCGCGATTTTCGATTTCGCGCTGTATTTTTTCCACAACGCCAAGGAAGCCCTCGCCCGCGGCAGTGGCCCCTACTTCTACCTGCCGAAAATGGAAAGCCATCTCGAGGCGCGTCTGTGGAACGAGATTTTCACCGCCGCCCAGCGGCAGCTCGGCCTGCCGCTGGGCACGATCAAGGCCACCGTTCTGATCGAAACCGTGCTCGCCGCGTTCGAAATGGACGAAATCCTCTTCGAGCTGCGCGGGCACTGCGCCGGCCTCAACATCGGCCGCTGGGACTACATCTTCAGCTGCATCAAGAAATTCCGCTCGAACAAGGATTTCTGCCTTGCGGACCGCAGCCAGGTCACGATGACCGCGCCCTTCATGCGCGCCTATGCGCTGCTGCTGATCAAGACCTGCCACAAGCGCGGGGCCTTCGCGATGGGCGGCATGGCGGCGCAGATCCCGATCAAGGGCGATTCCGCCGCCAACGAAGCCGCACTGGCCAAGGTGCGCGCCGACAAGGAACGCGAGGCCGCCGACGGCTGCGACGGCACCTGGGTTGCCCACCCGGGACTGGTCGGCATCGCGAAAGGGATCTTCGACAAACACATGCCGGGACCGAACCAGGTCGCCCGCCAGCGCCCCGACGTCAATGTCACGGCGCAGGACCTTCTCGATTTCCGCCCCGAAGCACCGATTACCGAGGCCGGCCTGCGCAACAACATCAGCGTCGGCATCCAGTACATCGGCGCCTGGCTGGCCGGCAACGGCTGTGTTCCGGTCTACAACCTGATGGAAGACGCCGCCACCGCAGAAATCTCGCGCTCGCAGATCTGGCAGTGGATGCGCAGCCCCAAGGGCGTGCTCGACGACGGCCGCAAGATCACCCGCGAAATGTTCCGCCGGATGCTGCCCGAGGAACTGGCACGGGTGCGCCGCGAACTCGGGGAGGCCGCCTGGAACAGCGGCCGCTATGAGGAAGCCGCCGCGCTGTTCGACGACATCACCACCAGCGACGACTATGTCGAATTCCTGACCCTGCCCGGCTACGACCGCCTGGAACAGGCCCTGGAATCCGGCGTCGCGGTCTGAAGCAGCGGAGGAACCGCGTCCGGCCGTCCCTTAGAATCGGGACATGCCGGACGTCATCCTGCTCAACAAACCCCATGGCGTGATCTGCCAGTTCAGTCCTTCGGGCAACCACCCCACGCTGAAGGACTTCGTCGATGTGCCCGGCGTTTACCCGGCAGGTCGGCTGGATACCGACAGTGAAGGCTTGGTCGTGCTGACCGGCGATGGCGCCCTGCAGCACCGGATCAGCGATCCGCGGCACAAGCTGCCAAAAATCTATTTCGCCCAGGTCGAGGGCGCCCCGGATAACGCCGCGCTGGAACCCCTGCGCCAGGGAATACGCCTGAGCGATTTCCGCGCCCTCCCGGCAGAGGCCCGACTGGTGGCCGAGCCGGACTGGCTGTGGCCGCGGGTGCCGCCGATCCGTTCCCGCCAGGCGATTCCGACCGCTTGGCTACGGCTGACCCTGCGAGAAGGCCGCAACCGCCAGGTACGGCGGATGACCGCCGCCGCGGGTTTCCCGACTTTGCGGCTGATCCGTTTCAGCGTCGGATCGTGGACTATCGACGGTCTTGCGCCGGGCATCTGGAAAAGAGTGCCTTCGTCAATTTGAAGGGACGCCCATTATCCTGGCTGCCGCGAAATCACCTTTATCCATGCTCCGTCCCAGGCCCTTGTTTTATATTTATTTTTTTATCGACAAATCTGACACGAAACTGTCAACCGGCGGCGAACAGGCCCGTTATTGCGGCT
>JAEYXO010000355.1 GCA_023431245.1 Pseudomonadota bacterium
CCACGCCCGCCATCGGCAACACCCATTGCAAGCCCTGTAAAATCGCAGAGCAAGGAGATTCCCGCATGAACCAGACTTTTACCGCCGTCGTAAAACAGGATGGCCCGTGGTGGATCGGATGGATCCAGGAAGTTCCGGGCGTCAACTGTCAGGAAGCCACGCGCGAGGCACTGCTTGAAACCCTGCGCGTGACGCTCGCGGAGGCATTGGCCATGAATCGAGCCGATGCGCGCGATGCCGCCGGCAAAGGATACGAAGAACTTCATATCGCGGTATGAAGCGTCGCGATTTGCTGCGACACCTCACCGCACACGGCTGCACCCTGCTCCGCGAAGGCGGCAACCACTCCTGGTGGCATAACACCAGTCTGAACCGCCGCAGCGCGATTCCCCGCCACAACGAAATCAACGACCACCTCGCCCGAAAAATCTGCAAGGACCTCGGCGTACCGCAGCCCTGATCCATCGGCATTTCACCCGTGATCCCCCTCCCCGACCTGCTGCTCTTCGCTGGTGCCGCGTTGCTGATGGTGCTGACGCACGGTCCCAACATGATCTACCTGATCTCGCGCTCGATCTGCCAGAGCCGCACTGCGGGCGTCATTTCGCTGTTCGGCGTGGTCGCTGGATTTTTCCTGCACATGCTCGCGGCGGCGATCGGGTTGTCGGCGATATTCCTCGCGGTGCCGCTGGCCTACGAGCTGCTGAAATGGCTGGGCGCGCTGTACCTGCTGTGGCTCGCCTGGGAAGCGGTCAAACCCGGCGCGCGTTCGCCCTTCGAACCGCGCGCGCTGCCGGCGGATTCGCCGCGACGGCTGTTCCTGATGGGTTTCCTGACCAATGTGCTGAACCCCAAGGTCGCCGTGTTCTACCTGTCGATCTACCCGCAGTTCATCAACACTGAACGCGGTGCGGTGTTCCTGCAGAGCCTGACGCTGGGCATGACCCAGATCTCCGTGAGTTTCACCGTCAACCTGCTGATCGCGCTGTCCGCCGCCGGCATCGCCGGCTGGTTCGCGCACAATCCCTTCTGGCTGGTGATGCAGCGTTACGTGATGGGTGGCGTGCTCGCTGCGCTGGCGGTCAGGCTGGCCCTCGAACCGCGGCGCGGCTGAAACCGGCGACATGACACCCGCCGTCCTGCGCATCACCTCCTGCATGGCCGACAACGCCGAGGCCACCTGCCGAGCGATCAGCCGCTGGCTCGGCGAGCGCCTCGGCATTGCCACCGAATTCGTCGACTGCATCCCCTGGCAGGAACGCGAGCGCGAACTCGACGCCGGACGCATCCACCTGTGCTGGATCTGCGGCCTGCCCTATGTGCGCAAGGCCGACGCCCTGCCGCCGCAGGTCGAAGCCTGCGTCGCGCCGGTGATGGCGCTGCCGCGTTACGCCGGCGCGCCGGTGTACTACTCCGACATTGTCGTGCGCCGCGACAGTCCGCACCGCGAATTCGCCGACCTGCGCGGCAGCACTTGGGCCTACAACGAGCCGGATTCACACTCCGGCCACAATGTCGTGCGCCACCAGCTGGCGCTGCTCGGTGAAACCGGCGGCTACTTCGGCCGCGCAATCGAATCCGGCGCGCACCAGGCCTCGCTGAAGATGATCGCCGACGGCCGCATCGACGCCTCGGCCATCGACAGCACCGTGCTCGAGGCGGAAATCGCGCGCGACCCGGAACTGGCCCAAGCCCTGCGCGTCATCGGCACGCTGGGCCCGAGCCCGATGCCGCCCTGGGTCCTGCACCGTGCACTGGACCCGGCGCTGCGCGCGGGCATCCGCAACAGTCTGCTGGCGATGCACGACGATGCGGCCGGTGCGCGCATCCTCGCGCAATGGGGCATCGCGCATTTCGCCGCGGTGGACGACGCGCACTACGATCCGATCCGCGACATGGCGCGGCAGGCCGCCGGCATTCCGCTCGCCCGGTCACAGTCCGCAAACTGAACACCGCACGCATGCGCAACCCGGATCGGTTTAATCTGGGCTGCGCGGCCCGCCACCCCGGCGCAGCGGAGCCCGCGGCAGGACCACAATGAAAAACCGGATGCGCCGCAAGGGAGGAGCCCCATGAACATCGTCACCCGCTATGCCGCGCTGCTGCTGTGTTTTGCTGCGGCACCTGCAGCCGCCGCCACCTACGAAGACCGCTTCCTCGATGCCGACGGCGTCAAGATCCGCTACATCGATGTCGGCAAGGGAGAACCCATCGTGCTGCTGCACGGCGGCACTTCGCGGCTGGAGAGCTGGATCACCGCCGGCGTTGTCGACAACCTGGCGAAGGATTTCCGCGTCATCGCCTTCGACGCGCGCGGCCATGGCAAGAGCGACTCACCGCGCGACCCGGCCGCCTACGGCCGACAGCAGTCGCTCGACGTGGTGCGCATCCTCGACGCGCTGAAACTCGAGCGCGCCCACATCATCGGTTTCTCGCTCGGCAGCAGCACGGTCGCCAAGCTGCTGACGCTGCATCCTGAACGTTTCCTCACCGCGGTGCAGGTCGCCGGCGCCGGCCGCACGCCGAAGGAAGCCAACGACCCGCGCATCGAGGTCGAGGCCTCCGAAATCGCCCGCGACTGCATCAGCCGCAGCCGCCTGATGCGCCAGGCCCCCGCCGGGAAAAAGCCGACCGAGGAAGAGATCCAGAAACGCATCGCCGCCTGCAAGGCCGATCCGACCTTCGATCCGCTCGCCACCGCGGCCTCGCTGCGCGGTTACCGCGACCAGGCGGTGACGCCGGAGGAAATGGCCGCGGTCAAGGTGCCGACGCTGGGCATCGTCGGCACGCTGGACCACACGCTGAAGGCGATGCAGGCGCTGAAGGAGATCCGCCCCGACATGAAACTGGTGCTGCTCGACGGCGTGTCGCACACCGGCGAAACCGGCATCCAGCGCCAGCCGGCGCTGGTCAGCGAAATCCGCAGCTTCATCGCCGGCCAGCGCAAGCGCTGAAAATCCGCTGCTGTCCATATGTTCGAACCCTGCCCTTGCGACAAGGGTGGAAGGTGTAAGCTGATCCCGGGTCACGCGCCGCCAGAGCGCGGACCCGCCACACACAAGGAGGAGCAAGCATGCATGCCATCACCCGCGGCCTGACCGGCCTCGTTCTTGCCGCGCTGTCCGCCGCGGCCTTTGCCCAAGCGGCCGCGCAGTACCCGACCAAACCGATCCGCATGATCGTGCCCTGGAATCCCGGCGGCACCTCCGACACCAGCGCCCGCATCATCGCCCAGAAAATGACCGAGAACTGGGGCCAGCAGGTGGTGGTCGACACCCGCGCCGGCGCCAGCGGCATCATCGGCACCGAGGTCGCGATGCGCGCGCCCTCCGACGGCTACACGCTGCTCCATGCCAACATGAGCCAGTTTGCGACCAACCCCTTCCTCTACAAGGTCAGCTACGACACGCTGCGCGACTTCGCGCCGATCAGCATGCTGGCCACGGCGCCGCAGCTGCTGGTGGTGCATCCGGGCGTCGCCGCCAAATCGGTGCAGGAGCTGGTGCAGCTCGCGCGCGCGAAACCGGGCAGCCTCAACTTCGGTTCCGGCGGCGCCGGCACCATCGCCTACCCGGCGGGCGAGCTGTTCAAGACCCTGGCCGGCGTCAACATGACGCATGTGCCGTACAAGGGCACCATTCTCGCGCTGAACGACCTGATCGGCGGCCGCCTCGAAATCGTGTTCTCCGACATGCCGATCGCGCTGCCCCAGTCCCGCGCCGGCAAGGTGCGCGCGCTCGGCGTCACCAGCGCGCAGCGCTCGAGCCTGCTGCCCGAGATGCCGACCGTCGCCGAACAGGGCATTCCCGGCTATGCGATCGAAAACTCCTGGGGCATGTTCGCGCGCACCGGCACGCCGCGGCCGCTGATCATGCGCCTCAACGCCGAGATGGTGCGCATCCACGCGCTGCCCGACGTGCGCGAGCGTTACGCCAACTTGGGCCTCGAGGCCGTGACCAGCACGCCGGAAGGGTTCAGGAAGATCATCGAAACCGACACCGAAAAAGTCGGCAAGATCATCAAGGCCACCGGCGCGAAGGTGGACTGAGGGAAATACGGCGGCTCAGCCGCCGTAGAAGCGGTTGACCTGATCGGCGGCGTATTCAACCTGCTCCGCCGTCAGGTGCTGGGCATGCGGCAGCGCCAGCACCCGTTCGCACTGCCGCTCCGCCACCGGGAAATCCCCTTTTTTGTAGCCGAGCTTCGCCGAAGCCTCGTGCAGGTGCAGCGGCGTGCCGTAGTAGATGCGCGTCTGCACGCCGCGTCCGGCGAGGTAATCGTGCAGGCGGTCGCGGTCATCGGCCTGCACCAGGAACATCATGTAGGGATGAAAAACCTCCGGCGCCTCCGGCGGGATGAACACCGGGCCGGGCTTGATGCGTTCGCGGTAGATCGCCACGTTGCGGCGGCGCTTTTCAATCACCGCATCCAGCCGGGACAACCGGAACTTCAGCACTTCCGCCTGCAGCGAGTCCATCCGCGAATTGACGCCGAACATCACCGCGTTGTCGCGCGCCTCGCGGCCGTGGTTGCGGTAGAGCCTGACCTTGCGCGCGAACTCCGCGTTCTGCGTCAGCAGGAAACCGCCGTCGCCGAAGGCGGCGAGGATCTTGTGCGGATGCGCGGACACCGCGCCGCAGTCAGCCAGAGTGCCACCGTGGCGACCGTTAAAACGCCCGCCCATCGCCTGCGCCGCGTCCTCGATCACCGCCAACCCGTGCTGGCGCGCGATGGCCTTGATCGCGTCCATGTCGGCAATGCACCCGCCCCAGTGCACCGGCATGATCGCCTTCGTGCGCGGCGTGATGCGGCGTTCGATGTCGGCCGGGTCGATGTTCTGGTCGTCGCGCACATCGGCGAACACCGGCTTCGCGCCGACATGCGCGATCGCGCCGGCCGACGCGATGAAGGACACCGGCGAAGTGATGACCTCGTCGCCGCGCCCGACACCCAGCGCCCACAGCCCGAGCATCAGCGCATCGGTGCCGGAATTCAGCGTCACGCAATGCGCCGCGCCCGTATAGGCGCAGACCGCCGCCTCGAAGGCATCGACCTCCTCGCTGAGGAAAACATGGCCCTGCGCCAGCACGCGATCGATGCAGGCGAGGATTTCCTCGCGCTCCTCGGCGTAGCGCTGGCTGATGTCGTGGAAGGGAACCTTCATGGCGGCCATGATGAATGAATCGGGCGCAGTCTGGAGAGGGATAAAATATCAATAACATCAAATACTTATAATAGACCCTCGGGCGGAAGCCCTACTCCAGCAGCAGATTCGGCCGCCCCAGCTGCAGCAGCACGCCGAGCTCGTCGGCAAAGGTCCAGCTGTTGACGATATTGCCGGCGTCGTCGAAGTCGAGCAGCGCCACCGCATTCACCCCCATGCGCCTGCCGGTCGGCGCAATGCCGCAAAAGGGACCGCTGTGGACACCACCGACGTTGAACCGCAGCCACACCTGATTGCCCTCGGCCAGCAGCACATCGAGTCCGTAACCCCGTTCGGCAAAAGCGGTATCGAGATCCAGCGCGCCATGTCCCCGCGCCTGGCTGAATTCGCGCAAATGCTTGAAACCAAAACGCAGATTGCGATGGCCTACGGCCAGCCCCGCCTTCGTCTGCGTCGACAGCCGCGTGCGCGCGGCGGCAATGCGGTTGCGCATCAAGGCATCCGCCGGCTGTGCTTCGAGTTTTTTGATAAAAGTTGCCGCATCATCCGTCTGCGGCAGCGGCGGCGCGATGATTTTGCCGTCGGGTCGCGGCGGCAGCTTCGCACCCAGCTGCCGCAGCAGCTCCGCCTCGTCCATCATGAACCAGCCCTCGACCATCTGGCCGTCGACGATGCGCAGCAGCGCGACTTCATACACATCGACACGCTTGCCCGTCGGCTCGATGCCGAAGAAATTGCCGGTATGCGTGCCGGTCACCCGGAACAGCAGCCCGACGCGGTCACCGTCGGCGATCACCCGCTCGATGACATCCACCCGGTCCGGGAAAGCCGCGCGCAGGTACAAGGCCGGATGCGGCCAGCCCTGGTCGCGGGCGTTGTTCGCCAGGTGCAGGTTGCCGCCGCGCACGCGATCGTAGTTCGGCGCCAGCACCTCCTTCTCGACCTGCGGCATCTCCGGGGTGCCCTGCTTCTGCTTGAAGCGGAGGGCGATCTCGACGTTGCGGGCGAGGGAGCCGGAGCGGTTGGGGTTGGCGTGGTTCAATTGATTTATCCTTAATGCTCAGGCGTATTCCTAAAGCGGGATAATCGATCTCAATCAATGTCTATAATTTAGAAAACCAGTCTCGCTGGAGCCGACATGCCCATACCAACCTACGACAAACTGTTTAACCCACTTCTTGTTGCGATTAAGAAACTTGGGGGATCTGCATCTATTCACGAACAAGAACAAGCGGTAGCAGAAATCTTGAAGCTCAGTGAAAGAGAAGTCAACGAAATACACCGTGGAAACCGAACGAAACTTTCTTATCGTCTGGCATGGGCAAGAAACTACCTCAAGAGATATGGCTTTCTAGATAACTCACAAAGAGGCATTTGGTCGCTAACCACTGAGGGGCTAAAAACAAATGAAGTCGATCCCGACCAGGTAAAACGCTTCGTAATCAGCCTAGACAAGAATCCAGAAACCAAAAAAATAGATCGGGAAATAGAGGAAGAGGAATCTTGGGAAGACGAGCTACTCACCACTTTAAAAGGCATATCGCCCCAGGCATTTGAAAGGGTTTGTCAACGCCTGTTACGAGAATCTGGATTTATACAGGTAGAAGTAACTGGTCGTTCCGGAGACGGCGGAATTGATGGAAAGGGTGTAGTGCGAATTGGCGGGTTACTCTCTTTTCATGTCCTGTTTCAGGCAAAAAAGATATCAAGGGAGCGTTTCAACAAGTACTGTAAGAGATTTTCGTGGCGCCTTAGTTGGCAGAGCGGACAAAGGTTTAATTATTACAACAGGAACGTTTACCAGAGACGCTCAACTTGAGGCCCAGAGGGATGGCGCCACCCCAATCGACTTAATTGACGGGGAAGACTTGGCTCAAAAATTAAAGGAGCTTGGTATTGGAGTCGACGTTAAAAAGAAGATTGTTGAAGAAATCATAATCGATAAAAACTTCTTCGAAAACATCTAACCTCATCATCACTTGGCACTCAACTTCCACCTCGCCAACGCCCCACCTCCCAGCATCACCGCCGCCAGCAACCAGAACACCCCCGACACCCCCACCACCGCCCCCAGCGCGCCGAAGGCCATCGGCCCGCTCATGCGCACGGCGTTGTTGACGGTGAGGCGGATGCCCAGCGTCTGGCCGGAGCGGCCTTCGGCGGAGTTGGCGTACATCAGGATCACCGTCAGCGGAATGCCGATGCCCATGCCGAGGCCGAAGCCGAAGGCGATGGCGCCGAGCACGTACGCATTGCCGGCGAAGGGCACCAGCGCAAAGCCGGCGGCGCCGGTGAGGAAGACCCAGGTCAGCAGTTTCTCTCCGGGGTATTTGTCGACCAGTTTCGCGAGGAAGGTGCGCACGCAGAACACCGCCACAGCCAGCGTCGCCAGCACGCCGCCGATGGCCGAGGCCGACATGCCGAGGCGGTGGCCGTGGATCGGCACGTAGAACTGGAACAGGTCATAACCCAGCTGCACCAGTCCGCCGGTGATGAGCATGACGACGACGCCGCGGTCGAGCAGCGCGCGCGGCGCGGTGTCGCCCTTGATGCGGCCGCGCGCCGGCGGCAGGCGGTCGCCGAAGGCGAACAGCAGGCCGATCACCACCAGTGACAGCGCGGCGGTGGCGAGGCAGGCCCAGTCGTAGCCGAAGTGGTCGATTGCCAGGCCCGCCATCAGCGGCCCGGCGAAGCTGGTGGTGGCGCCGATCATGCTGAAGTTGGCGAAATTGCGGGCGCGGGTTTTCGGGGTGCTGAGGTTGCCGATCAGGTTCTGCAGCGTGACGTGGAAGAAGGACAGCGCCAGCCCGTTCAAGGCGGCGGCGGCATAGAACATCTTCAGCGACGGGAAGAAGTACATCAGCAGCAGCGAGGCCGCCGCGCAGCAGGCCGCGAACATCAGGATGCCGCGCGCGGCCTTGCGGTCGGCAAGCCCGCCGATGAACCAGGACAAGAGCACCGGGAACACGAACAGCAGGCCGCCGATGAGGCCGACGGTGGTGGCGGAGGCGCCGAGGTGCAGTGCGTAGAGGGTCAGCAACACGCGCATGGCGTTGTTGCCGGTGAAATTGAAGAAGGTCAGCGCGAGCGTGAGATGGATCGGCAAGGCGGAAATCCGCGGGCACGGGGCCGCGGCATGGAGCGGTTCAGGGAGGCCTTGTTATATCACGCCGCCCGCGCGGCAGTCAGCGCACGATGACCGGTTTTCCGCTTTCCGCGGAGGCGATGATCGCCTCCAGCGCCGCCACACCGTTGATCGCCTCTTCCGGCGGCACGATACAGGGCCGGCCGGCGGCCACCGCGTCGGCGAAAGCCTCCAGCGTCAACTGCTCCTTGTCCACCGCCGGCAGCGCGAGGCGTTCGCCCTTGCCGTCGTTGCCGAGGAACTCCAGCCCGGTGTCGCCGCGCATTTCCAGCCAGCCTTTGCTGCCGAAGACATGCACCCGCCACAGTTCGCCGGTGACGGTGATGGTGGTCAGCTGGCCGGTCGCGCCATTGGCGAAGCGGAACAGCATCGCCGTCGTGTCATCGACCTCGATATCGGCGGCCAGCGCGCGCCGACTGCTGTGGGCGCAGACCTCCGCCACCGGGCCGGCCAACTGGATCATCGCGTCCAGCGTGTGCACGCCGCGCGGCGTCATGCCGCCGGCGGGGGATTCGGCGCGCGAGGCGCGCCAGGCGCCGGGTTTCAGCTGCCAGCCCGAGGGCCCGGAGAAGTTGGCCTCGACATGCAGCACCTGGCCGATGTCACCGGCGGCGATGCGCCGGCGCATTTCGACGAAGGCCGGCGCGTGACGGCGGTTGAAGCCGATGCCCAGCGTGACGCCGGCCTTGCGGCAGGCCTCGACGGCTTCCTCGGCATGGACGCGTTTCAGCGTCAGCGGCTTCTCGACGAAGACATGTTTGCCGGCCTGCGCCGCGGCGATGATCTGGGCATGGTGCTGGGTGTGCGGTGTCGCGAGCACGACGGCCTGGATCTGCGGGTCGCGCAGGACTTCGGCATAGTCGGCAACGACGGCCGCGCCGTATTTCTGCGTGAATTCGGCGTGGCGCGAGGGATCTCGGGAGACGCCCTTGACGATGCGGATTTTCGAGCTGGCCTTGACCGAGTCGGTCAGGCGGTTGCCCCAGCGGCCGAGGCCGTGCAGTGCTGCATTCAACATGGCGGTCTACCCCTTACTTTTTGGCCGTCGGCCGCAGCGGGCTGGTGAAGGTGAAGTTGTCGTAACTCATCTCGGCGACGCGGAACCACAGGAACTGGTCGCTGCGGAACTTGAGCCACTGCGCGTAGATGCGGCGGAAGTGCGCGCTTTTTTTCGCGGCCTCGTCGT
>JAEYXO010000356.1 GCA_023431245.1 Pseudomonadota bacterium
AATTTAAAGCCCCTTGTAGCACTGGCCCACTGGCCCCCGCATCCGGATACAGCGACAATACCCGCCATGGATGACCATTTCATGCACACAGGCCGGCGCCGGACGCTGGCCCTGGTCGGGGCCGCCGGCGCCGGCCTGCTGGCCTGGCCCGCCGCGGCGCGGCCTGACTGCATCGTCACGCCGGCACAGACCGAAGGGCCGTTTTTCATCGATACCGGCCTCAATCGCAGTGACATCCGCAGCGAACCCGGCGGCGCCGGAGTATCCGCCGGCCTGCCGCTGACGCTGTCGCTGAGCGTGTCGGCGGTGACTGCGGGCGGCTGCGCCCCGCTGCCCGGCGCCCTGGTCGAGGTCTGGCATTGTGACGCCGCCGGAGTGTACTCGGGGACCTCCGGCGCACCGGGCAAACGCTTCCTGCGCGGCTACCAGATCACCGGCGCCGGCGGCGGGGTGCGCTTCCTGACGGTTTATCCCGGCTGGTATCCGGGGCGCGCAATCCACATCCATTTCAAGGTGCTGGCCAGAAATGCCGCCGGACGCACGGTCGAGTTCGCATCGCAGCTCTATTTCGACGAAAAAGTGAACGACAGCGTCATGTCACAGCCGCCATACACATCCCGCGGCCCGCGCCGCGTGCGCAACGCGGAGGACTTTCTCTACCGTAACGGCGGGCAGCAGTTGACCACAACACCCGCGGCGCGCGACGGCGGTCATGCCGCGGCATTCGATATCGGGATACGCCTGTAAACTCGCAAACAACACCGCGGCAGCCCGGCAACGGAACGGGAAGCGCCCCCGGATGGCCGCCGCCTGCCGCATAAAATACGGATAAACGAGCATTCCCACCGAAGCAGACAGCATGTCCGGCAAGAACCGACCCAGCATCTCCATCCAGATACTGAAACTGCGCTCGGGCGTCATCCTCGTTGCCCTGTCCTGCCTTGCGCTGACACTGGCCGGCTGGCATGTCGTCGGCAGCCTCGAGCGAGATTCCGTCGCCGAACGGTTCAACGCCCGGGTATCCGAGGTCGAACTGCGCATCAAGTCGCGGCTTGCCGATTACGAGCGCGCCCTGCGCGCCACTGCGGCGTTCATGCATGCGTCGGAAACCGTGTCGCGAGGCGAATGGCGCGCCTACTCCGACATGATGCAGCTGAAAGTGCAGTTCCCCGGCGTCCACGGACTGGGTTATGCAGCGCGCCTGCAACCCGCGGAACTGCAGGCGCATGTCGACTCCGTGCGCAGGGAGGGTTTCGCCGATTACCGCGTCTGGCCGCCCAGCCCCCGTGACGAATACACGGCCATCCTCTACCTTGAACCGCTCAACGAGCGCACGCGCGGCGCACTCGGCCACGACATGTTCACCAACCCTTCCCGGCAGTCGGCGATGATCGCGGCAAGGGACAGCGGACAGGCGATGATCTCGCGCAAGGTCATCCTGCTACGGGATGCGGATACAGCAGTCCAGCCGGGGCTGCTGATCTACCTGCCGCATTACCGGAACGGAATGCCCACCAGCACACCGGAGGCGCGGCGCAATGCGCTTGCCGGTTACATCTACTTCCCGATACAGGTACAGGAGTTTGTTGCGGCAGCCTTGCAGGATCTGCGGGAGAAATCCGGAGATTTCGAGCTGGAGATTTTTGATGGGAACGATGTAACGCCGGAAAATCTGCTCTACAGCAGCCAAACCGGAACGGCACAGCGAAACGACAAGCCGCTGTTCCGGCGCATACAGTCGACCAGTGTCTACGGGCAGACATGGACGCTGCGCACCACTTCGCTGCCCTCGATTGAACAGCAGGTCGATACCCGCACACCCACCGCCGTGCTCTGGGGCGGCCTGCTGGTCACCGTGCTGGCCACCATCACTGCACTGATGTCGTCAATCAGCCGGGAGCGTGCCACTGCGCTGTCCATGGCACGCCAGGAAACCCAGCGCATCCTCGAGAGCATAGACGATGCCTTCTACGCCGTTGACGGCGACTGGCGTTTCACCTACCTCAATCCGCAGGCGGAAAAACTGCTGCATCGCCCAGCCGGTGAGCTGCTGCGGAAAAACCTGTGGGAGGAATTCCCGGAGGCGGTCGGCAGCGAATTTCACCGCCAGTTCCAGCAGGCCCTGGCGCGCCAGGAGTCGGTCCGTTTCGTCGAGTATTACCCGCCGCTGCAGACCTGGTTCGAGGTTACCGCCTGCCCCCATGACCAGGGACTGTCGGTGTTCTTCCGCAACGTCAATCACCGCCGCGCCCGGGAAGAAGCGCTGCGCCTGCGGGAGCGGGCGCTTGAAGCCAGCGCCAACGCCATCGTCATTACCGATCAGCAGCAGCCCGACCACCCGATCATCTACGTCAACCCGGCGTTCGAGCGCATCACCGGGTACCGACCCGACGAGGCCATCGGCCGCAACTGCCGCTTCCTGCAGGGCAGCGACCGCAACCAGGCCGATCTCGAAAAACTGCGGGCGCTGATCCGGGACGGCGACGAAGGCCGGGTCGTCCTGCGCAATTACCACAAAAGCGGCGACCTGTTCTGGAACGAGCTCTATGTCGCGCCGGTGCGCGACGACCAGGGCCGCATCACCCATTACGTCGGCGTGCAGAACGACATCACGGACAGCAAGAAGTATCTGCTGGAACTTGAACGCCGCGCCACCCACGACCTGCTGACCGGCCTCGCCAACCGCAGCCTGCTGATGGACCGCATCCAGCTCGCCACCATGCAGGCGAAGCGGCGCGGCAGCAAGGTGGCGGTGCTGTTCATCGATCTCGACGGCTTCAAGATGATCAATGACGGCTTCGGCCACGGCACCGGCGACCAGGTGCTGAAGCTGACCGGAAACCGCCTCGCCGCCAACATCCGCCAGGGCGACACTGCGGCGCGGCTCGGCGGGGACGTGTTCGTGATCGTGCTCAACGACCAGGAGCGGGTGGAGGACATCTCGGACGCGGTGCAGCGCATCATCGACGCCGTGCTGCGCCCGATCCCGATACAGCAGCAGGAAATCACCCTGACCTGCAGCATCGGCATCAGCGTCTGCCCCGATGACGGCGAAGATCCGGACGAATTGCTGAAGTTTGCCGATGTCGCTATGTACAAGGCGAAGGAGGAGGGCAAAAACACCTCGCGCTTCTATACCCGCGGCATGAACGATGCCATCGTGCGCAAGGTGACGCTGACCAACAACCTGCGGCGCGCCCTCGAGCGCGAGGAATTCCGGCTGCACTACCAGCCGCAGGTCGACCTCGCTTCCGGCACGCTGGTAGGCGCCGAGGCGCTGATCCGCTGGCAGCACCCCCAGTACGGCATGGTATCGCCGGCGCAATTCATTCCCCTGGCGGAACAGTCGGGGCAGATCGTGCAGATCGGTGAATGGGTGCTGCGGACCGCCTGCAGGCAGGCGGCCGATTTCGCCGCATCAGGATTGAAACCGCTGGTGATGTCGGTCAACCTGTCAGCCCGCCAGTTGCGGGACGACAACCTGATCCAGGTCATCAGGAATGTGCTGCTGGAAAGCGGGCTGCCACCCGCCCAACTGGAAATCGAAATCACCGAAAGCATGGTGATGAGCGATGTTGAAAGGTCGGCGGAAATCCTCGGCCGCATCAAGAAGCTCGGCGTGCGCATCGCGATGGACGATTTCGGCACCGGCTACTCGAGCCTGTCCTATCTGAAGCGCTTCCCGATCGATCGCC
>JAEYXO010000014.1 GCA_023431245.1 Pseudomonadota bacterium
CCCGCGGCGGCACCGAAGCGCGACACCGCGCTGACCATCCGCGCCAGCGCCAACCGGTCCACCGGCGGCTTGCCGCGCACCCCGTCGAGCAGCACCCGGCTCTTGAGTTCATCCAGCATCCGCAACGCCTCGGCCTCCGTCACCGGCGCGGCGCGGAACACCACGTCCTTGAACACTTCGATCAGCACCCCGCCCAGCCCCACCATCACCACCGGGCCGAAGGTCGGGTCGCGCTTCAAGCCGATCACCAACTCCACATCGCCCTGCGCCATCGCCTGCACCAGCACCCCGGCGATGCGGGCGTCAGCCTTGTAGGTGCTGGCATTGGCGAGGAGTTGTTCGTAAGCCCCGCGCACCGCCGCGGCATCCTTCAGGTTCAGCAACACGCCCTTCGCCTCGGTCTTGTGCAAGATGTCCGGCGATTCGATCTTCAGCACCACCGGGTAGCCCAGGGCTTCGGCGGCGGCGACCGCCTCGTCGGCGGACTTCGCCAGTTTTGCGGCAGCGGTGGCCACGCCGCAGGACTGCAGCAAGGCCTGGCCTTCGAGGCTGGCGACTGCGCCGGGAGCGGCCGGCAAGGTCGGCGCCGGCAGTTTCAACGCTGCACGTGCGGGCGCGTCGGCCAGCCAGTTCCGGCGTGCTTCCGCATAACGTGCCAGCGCCGCCACCGCGTCCACCGCGGGCTCGGCGCTGCGCAGGAAGGGAATGCCGTGTTCGCGCATCAGCTTCGCCGCGATGTCCGGGATGCCCATCCAGCAGACGACGAAGGGCTTGTCGGTCTGCGCCTTGGCCTCGACGAAACTCTGCACCGTGATCTCGGCGTACTTGTCGGTGAAGGAAAGCCAGACGATGGCGATGTCAACCTTGGGATCGGAGAGCAGGATTTTCAGGCTGTCGCGCATCAGCGCCGGATTGACCAGGCCCTGTGCGGTGATGTCCACCGGATTGCTGGTCGAACCGAAGGCCGGCACCACCTTGCGCAGCGCGGCGACGGTGTCCTCCGACAGCGTCGCCACGTCGAGGCCGATTTCCTCGGCACGGTCCGCCATCAGCGCGCCGGCGCCGCCGGAGCGGGTGATGAAGCCGATGCCCTTCCCTGCCGGCAGCGCGCACTGGCTGAAGACGTCGACGAAATCGAGGATCTGTTCGTCGCTGCGCGCGCGGATGATGCCGCGCTGGCGGATCACGCCGTCGAACACGGCGTCCTCGCCGGCGAGGGAACCGGTATGCGAGGCGATGGCCTTGGCGCCGGCGCGGGTACGGCCGACCTTGGTCAGTACCAGCGGCTTCGCGCGGGCCATGGCGTCCTCGGCGACCTCGAGCAGGCCCGGGCCGTTCTTGAGGCCTTCGATGTAGCCGGCGCCGACCCTGATGCGGTCCTCTTTGACGATCGCGCGCATGATGTCGACGAACTGCACATCGACCTCGTTGCCGGTGTTGACGAAATAGCCGAAGTTGAGACCGCGCTTGCGTGCGGTGCCGGCGGTTGCGGTGCCCAGCGCCCCGGACTGGGTGACGAAGGCGGCTGGCCCGTCGGGCGTGGGACCCAGCGAAAACTGGCTGAAGGTTGCCATCACGTTCTCGGCAACGTTGACCAGGCCGAGGCAGTTCGGCCCGAGGATGCGCACGCCGCTGTCCCTGATCGCCTGCCGCAGATCGGCCTCGAGTTTCACGCCGTCACCACCCACCTCGCTGAAACCGGAACTGAACACCACCGCCGCCTTCACGCCCTTACGGCCGAGCTGGCGCAGGGTATCGGGCACGTGTTTCGCCGGCACGGCGACCACTGCGAGATCCACGGTGCCCGGAATCGACGGGATATCCGGATAACACGGCAGGTCGAGCAATGTCGGATACTTCGGATTGACCGGAATGATGCGGCCGGCATACTGTTTGTCCACCAGCGCCTTCAGCGTGCGGCCGTTGATCTTGTTGAAGTCGGCGGAGGCGCCGATGACGGCGATGGATTGCGGATGCAGCAGGGCCTGGAGGGCGTCGTTCATTTATTGGACTCTTTGGCGGATCACAGTGACCGCGGGAAGATAACGGCTGCCGATTGCCGGGTCAAACCGCAGTCATGCTAGATTTGCAGCAGCCTTCACAAAACAACGAGAGGAGACATCATGAAAACAGTGCTGCGGTGCGTTGCAGCCGTCCTGCTGGCGGCATCCGCATCATGGGCGCTTGCACAGAGCGCGCAGAACTTCCCGAACCGTGCGCTGCGCATGGTCATTCACTTCCCGCCCGGAGGCCCCACCGATTTTGTCGGTCGCGCGCTGGCGCAGAAGCTATCCGAGGCCTGGAAACAGCAGGTCGTCGTCGAAAACCGCCCCGGCGCCGGCGGCATCATCGGTGTCGAGAGCGTGCTGCGCGCGCCGCCCGACGGCTATTCGATGCTGTTCGGCACCGGCGGCTCGCTGGCGCTGGCGCCGGCGCTGAATCCGAAGCTGCCGTATGACGTGTTCAAGGATCTGGCGCCGATCACGCTGCTGGTGGTCAATCCCCAGATCCTCGTCGTGCACCCCTCTCTGCCGGTGCGCTCGGTCAACGACCTGATCAAGCTGGCGAAGGCCAAGCCGGGCCAGATCAACTACGGCTCGGTCGGTCCCGGCAGCCCGCAGCACATGGGCATGGAATTGCTGAAATCGATGGCCGGCGTCAATCTCGTGCACATCCCCTACAAGGGCACCGCGCCGGCGATGACCGACCTGATCTCCGGGCAGATTTCGGCGATGTTCAACAGCATGCCGTCGGTGCTGCCGCATATCGCCAGCGGCCGCATGCGCGGCATCGCCGTCGGCAGCGCCAAACGCTCGCCGGCGGCACCGGACATCCCGACCGTGGCCGAATCCGGACCGGCGCTGAAGGATTTCCAGTACGTGACCTGGTACGCCATGCTCGCGCATGCCGGCGTGCCCAAGGACATCATTGCGAAAATCAACGGCGAACTGGTGAAGGCCCTGTCCGAACCGGAAATGGCCAAGCGTTTTTCCAGCCAGGGTGCCGAGCCCGCGCCATCCACGCCGGAGGAACTCGCGAAGTTCATGCGCAAGGAGTTCGAGGACTGGAAGAAGGTCATCAAGGCCGCCAACATCAAGCTCGAATGAAGCACGATCCGCCGCAACAATGAAAAACGGCAGCCATGGAGCTGCCGTTTTTCAATAAGTATTTGATTTTATTGATTATTTTGTAATTTTACGCAACAAGCCCCGCGCCGCGTTTTCAACCAGGTCGAGCACCTGCTCGAAGCCCTGCGGCCCGCCGTAGTAGGGATCCGGCACTTCAGCCGGCACCTTCCCTTCCGCGAAATCCAGGAACAGCCGCACCTTGGCGCGATGTTCCGGCGGACATTGCTGCAGCAGGAGGCTGCGATTGTGTTCATCCATCGCGATCACGACATCGAAGGCCGCGAAGTCACTGTCGCTCACCTGCCGCGCGCGCAGTCCCGACAGGTCGTAACCACGGCGTGCCGCGGCCGCCTGTGAGCGCGCATCCGGCGGATTGCCGATGTGGTAATCGTGGGTGCCGGCGGAGTCGATGTGGATCGCATCGGCCAGCCCAGCCCGTTCGACGACATGGCGGAACACGCCCTCGGCGGTTGGCGAGCGGCAGATGTTGCCCATGCAGACGAACAATACCCGGGTCATGGCGGTCATGCGGCGTCGATGAACAGCCGTTTCTTCAACAGTTGCAGTTCATCCCGCAGCTGGGCCGCCTTCTCGAATTCGAGGTTGCGGGCTGCTGCCAGCATGTCCTTTTCGACGCGCTTGATTTCGCGGGTCATTTCCTTGTCGCCCATCTCGGCGTAACGCGCCTCGTTCTGCGCCGCCTTCAGTTCCTGGCGCGCGGAGTCCTGGTTGTAGACGCCGTCGATGATGTCCTTGATGCGCTTGGTGACACCGACCGGCGTGATGCCTTCCTTCTGGTTGTGCGCGAGCTGCTTCGCGCGGCGGCGCTCGGTCTCGCCGATGGCGCGGCGCATCGAGTCGGTGATGCGGTCGGCATAGAGAATGGCCTTGCCGTTGATATGGCGCGCGGCGCGGCCTATGGTCTGGATCAGCGAGCGCTCCGACCGCAGGAAACCTTCCTTGTCGGCGTCGAGGATCGCGACCAGTGACACTTCGGGCAGGTCGAGGCCTTCGCGCAGCAGGTTGATGCCGACCAGCACATCGAACTCACCCAGCCGCAGATCGCGGATGATTTCGACGCGTTCAACGGTGTCGATGTCGGAGTGCAGGTAACGCACCTTGATGCCGTGTTCCGCGAGGTAGTCGGTCAGGTCCTCGGCCATGCGCTTGGTCAGCACCGTGATCAGCGAGCGATAACCTTTCAGCGCGGTGGCGCGCACTTCGCC
>JAEYXO010000037.1 GCA_023431245.1 Pseudomonadota bacterium
TCGACAAGTTCGAATACCGCCGCGGCTACAAGTTCTCGACCTATGCGACCTGGTGGATCCGCCAGGCGATCACGCGTTCGATCGCCGACCAGGCGCGGACTATCCGCATCCCGGTGCACATGATCGAGACCATCAACAAGATGAACCGCATTTCGCGGCAGATCCTGCAGGAGACCGGTTCGGAGCCGGATCCGGCGACGCTGGCCGAGAAGATGGAAATGCCCGAGGAGAAGATCCGCAAGATCCTGAAGATCTCCAAGGAGCCGATCTCGATGGAGACGCCGATCGGCGACGACGACGATTCGCACCTGGGCGATTTCATCGAGGACCAGTCGACGATGGCACCCAGCGACGCTGCGGTGTACGGCAGCCTGCGCGACGTCACCGGCGACGTGCTGGACACGCTGACGCCGCGCGAGGCCAAGGTCCTGCGCATGCGTTTCGGCATCGAGATGAACACCGATCACACGCTCGAGGAGGTCGGCAAGCAGTTCGACGTCACGCGCGAGCGCATACGCCAGATCGAGGCCAAGGCGCTGCGCAAGCTGCGCCATCCCTCGCGCTCCGAGCGGCTGCGCAGCTTCCTCGACAACGAGAGCTGAAATCGCACCCCGGTGCGTGCCGGGTGAAAACCGGAACGCGGGTCGTTAGCTCAGTCGGTTAGAGCAGGGGACTCATAATCCCTTGGTCGTTGGTTCGAGTCCAACACGACCCACCAGCAATGCCGGCCGGCACGACCCCCACAACAACCGGGGGCGACCGGCCCCGGAGTTTGATGTCCGCAAGGAGGAGAGCAGCATGGCCGGAGCCGTTACGGCGGAAAATCCCGTAAAGACGATGATGCGTGCCGGCAGGGTTGCGCTGGGCATGAACGTCAGGCTTGCGCGCTCCGGCGACATCGCGCGGATCGCAAAATCCAGCGGCCATGATTTCATTTTCATCGACACCCAGCACTCGCTGTTCAACCTCGAGACCATAGGGCACATTGCGCAGGCCGCTCTCGGCTGCGGCATCGCGCCGCTGGTCAGGGTTCGCAGCTGCGATGATCCGGATGTGCCGGTGCTGCTCGACAATGGCGTCACCGGCATCGTGTTTCCCGACATCAGCACCGCCGAGCAGGCCAGGCGCGCGGTGGACCGTGCCAGATTCCCCCCGGTGGGCCGCCGCTCGGTGGTCGGGGGTTATGCGATTTTTGATTACCGCACGGTGCCGGTGTCCGAGGCCGTGCCGGCGCTGCAGGACAATACCCTGGTGGTTTGCATGATCGAGAATCCCGCCGGTGTCGAGAACATCGAGGCCATCGCCGCGGTCGAAGGCATAGACGTGATCCACATCGGCATCAATGATCTGCTGACCGCGATGGGCAAGCCCGGCTGCTTCGGCGATGCCGAGGCGGCTGCGGCGATCGACAGGGTGCTCACGGCGACGCTGCGGCATGGGAAAATTGCCGGGGTCGGCGGCGACCGTCACCTGCCGCGGCAGATGGAATACATACGCCGCGGTGCGCGCTTCATTACCACCAACAGTGAAATTGCGTTCATCATGGCCGAGGCCTCGAGGGTTACCGGGGAGTTGCGTCAGGCGTTGCGGTCCGGCTCAGCGGATCTCAGCAAGTAGTTGTTTTTATTAAGAAAAGAGGAAATCATGGCAAAAATTCTGAAGCCGGCGGCAGCCGGAATGATTGCGGTGGCGCTGACGCTGCCGGTGCTTGCACAGGCGCAGGCCAACTGGTCGCCGACCAAACCGGTACGGGTGATCGTGCCCTTCCCGCCCGGCGGCAGCAACGACATCGTCGGCCGCCTGGTTGCCAATGACCTGAGCCCGCTGCTGGGCCAGCAGGTGGTGGTCGACAACCGCGGCGGCGCCGGCGGCATCATCGGCACCGAGATCGCCGCCAACGCACAGCCGGACGGGCATACGCTGCTGATCGCTTCGGTGGCTTTTGCCTACAACCCGTCGATTTACAAGTCCCAGGTGCGCTTTGACCCGGAGAAATCCTTCACGCCGATCGCACTGATCGGCAGTGGCCCCAGCGCATTGACCGTCAATCCGAAGATGGCCGCGAAGACCACCAAGGAGCTGCTCGACATGGCGAAGGCCAAACCGGGCGCGCTGAACTATGCCACTGCCGGCATCGGCAGCTTCCAGCACCTGAGCACCGAACTGCTGAAGCTGCAGGCGAAAATCAACATCACCCACATTCCGTTCAAGGGCGGCGGCCCCGCGATGGCCGACGTGATTGCCGGCAACACCCAGATCACCATGGGCTCGCTGCTGCAGCTCGTTCCGCACATCCAGGGCAACCGGCTCAGGCTGCTGGCCGTGGGCAGTTCCAAGCGCAACAGCGCATTCCCCAATACCCCGACCGTCGCTGAAACCGTGCCGGGATATGAAGCCAACAACTGGTGGGGCATACTCGCGCCGGCCGGTGTTTCGCCGGCGATCGTCCGCGCGCTTGAAACCGCCGTCAAGAAGGTCGTGGACAATCCCGAGATGCAGAAAAAATTCGACACCCAGGGCGCCGAAGTCTCTTACATGAATTCGGCCACATACGGGAAATACATCCGCACCGAGACCGCCAAGTGGTCGAAAGTCGTGCGCGACGCCGGCATCAAGGCGGAATGATCTGACGGGGCGGCCCTGCCGCCCCTTTTTTTTGGGAGAGAGAAAATGCCTCATGTCGTTCGCATCCACCAGAACGGTAGCCCGGAACAGATGAAGTGGGAGGAAGTCGCGGTTGCCGCTCCGGGGCCGGGCGAAGTCCGCGTCCGCAATACCGCCGTGGGACTGAACTACATCGACACTTACCACCGTTCCGGCCTTTACCCGATGCCCTTGCCGCTGGTGCTGGGTTCCGAAGGCGCCGGCGTGGTGGAGGCGGTGGGTCCCAGGGTCAAGGAGTTCAAGGTCGGCGACCGCGTGGCCTACGCCCAGCCCATCGGTGCCTACGCGGAGGTGCTGATCCGGCCCGTCGCGCGGCTGGTGAAAATACCGGCGGGCATCAAGGATGAGACGGCGGCGGCGATGATGCTCAAGGGCATGACGGCCTGGTATCTCTGCCGTCGCACCTACCGCGTGAAGAAGGGCGACACCATCGTGGTCCATGCCGCCGCCGGCGGCGTCGGGCAGATCCTCTGCCAGTGGGCAAAACATCTCGGTGCCACGGTGATCGGCACGGTCGGCAGCGACGAGAAGGTGGCGCTGGCGAAAAAAGTCGGTTGCAGGCACGTGGTGGTGATGTCGCGGGAGAACCTGCCGGAACGGGTGAAGGCCATCACCAAGGGCAGGGGAGTGCCGGTGGTCTACGACGGCGTGGGCAAGGACACTTTCACGGCGTCGCTGGACTGCCTCTCGCCGCTCGGCCTGATGGTCAGCTTCGGCAATGCCTCCGGTGCGGTGTCCCCGGTCAACATCGGCATCCTGGCCCAGAAGGGCTCGCTGTTCCTGACCCGGCCGACGCTGGTGAATTACACGAGCAAACGCGAAGACCTGCTTGCCGCGGCGCGCGAACTGTTCGCAGTGGTGAAGAAGGGGGCGGTCAGGATCACCATCAACCAGCGTTATCCGCTGCGCGAGGCAGCCCAGGCGCATCGCGACCTGGAAGCGCGCAAAACCACCGGTTCCACGGTGCTGCTGCCGTAGTTCACGTCATGGCCGGGTGCGGCGTTATCATTGCCGCATGACGGATTCCGCACCCGCCTCCGGACACAAGGTGATGCCCGCGAAGCCTGACGCCGACGGTGATGCCGTCAATCGTCTGGCCCTGCGGCTGATCGCGGCCAATGCCAGGGTCAACGCGATTGCGCTGGTGGTCGCAACCGGGCTGATCCTGCTCGGCGCCTGGGCGTACTCCGGCATCCAGCAGTCCCTGCGTGACATGCGGGCGGCCGGTCTGACGGCGGTGCTCGATGCCGAGGTGCAGGCGCTCAGCCTGTGGATCGAGGACCGCAAGGGTGATGTGCTGCACTGGGCCGCGGAACCGCGGATCCGTGCCGCCGCGCTCGATCTGTCCGCAGGCGAAGCGCCGGACCGGGCGCGTGCCGCGCTTGCCGCCGCGCTTGAATCCGCTCTCAAGGAATCGGGGGCCGTCGCCTACAACCTGATTGACGCGCAGGGCACGGTGATCGCCTCGACAGTGCCGGAGTATCTCGGGCGACGTGTCAGCCCGGGCGAATATCTGGCCGCGGTGCGCGATGTGCTGGGCGGCGCCACGCGTTTTGTCAGGCCCTACCGGGAGCGTGACCGCATCGAGGGGGCGCCGAGTGCGGCGTATGCGAGGCCGATGGTCTGGTTCAAGACACCGGTACTCGATGCCGGCGGGCGTGCCGTGGCAGGCCTCGGCTTTGCACACCATGCCGACAGCCGGTTCACCGGAATACTGGGCGCCGCCAGCCCGGGCGCGACCGGCGAGGTCTATGCGATGACCGCTGACGGCCTGATGCTGTCGGACAGCCGCCATGCGGCCGAATTGCGCGCGGCCGGTGCCCTGCCGCCGGAGGCCGGGAACGGCGCGCTGCAGGTGCAGATACGCGATCCCGGAGGCGCGTTTGCCAAGGGCCACCGCCTGCCTGCCGACTGGGCCGCGGCGCCGCTGACACGGCTGGCTGCGCTGGCCGGCGCAGCCCGCGGCCGCAGCGATCCCGCCCAATTGCGCGGCGTGGTCCTCGAGCCGTACCGCAATTACCACGGTGCCGAAGTGATCGGCGCCTGGCGATGGCTCAGCGAATACGACTTTGCGGTGGCCGTCGAAATGTCCCGGGACGAGGCGTATGCGCCGCTGGGTTACCTCAATTTCGCATTCGGCCTGCTCGCGGCGCTGCTTGGCGTCGCGGTGCTTGCCGTGCTGTGGTCGATGTGGAACGTGCGGCGCCTGCGCCTTGCCGCAGGCCATGCCCGCACCATCGGGCAGTACCGGCTGGAGCGGCAGATCGGTGAAGGCGCGATGGGCACCGTGTATCTGGCCACGCATGCGATGCTCAAGCGGCCGACCGCGATCAAGCTGCTGAAGGCGCACCTGGCCAGCGACGAAGTGGTCGGCCGCTTCGAGCGCGAGGCGCGGCTCGCCAGCCAGCTGGTGCATCCCAATACCATCAGCATCTACGACTACGGGCGCACGCCGGAGGGCACGCTGTATTACGTGATGGAATACCTTGAGGGACGGTCACTGGACGAGATTGTCGCCTCGGAAGGGCCGCTGCCGGCGGCGCGTGTCATACACGTGCTGCGGCAGATCTGCGCCGCCCTGAGAGAGGCCCACGGCCGCGGTCTGGTGCATCGCGACATCAAGCCCCACAACCTGATGCTGTGCCAGCGCGGCGGCGAGTACGACGTGGTCAAGATCCTTGATTTCGGGCTGGTGAAGGACCTGACGTCCGCCCAGTCGCGCAACATCACCCAGTTCCAGCGTGTTGTCGGCACACCGGCATACATGGCGCCGGAGCGCATCCGCAATGCCGCGGATGCCGACAACCGTTCGGACATCTATTCGGTGGGAGCGACGGCTTTTCACCTGCTCTCGGGCCATCCGCCGTACGAGGCGGCCGGCGAGCATGATCTGACCTATCGCATATTCCATGCGCCGCTGCCGTCTTTGCTGGCCGTCGCCCCCGGAACCCCGGCAAGGCTGGCCGAGCTGGTGATCCGCTGCCTTGCGCGGGAGAGGAGCGAACGTCCGCACGACATCGTGGTGCTGCTTGCCGCACTGGAAGCGCTGGCTGTCGCGCATCCGTGGACCCAGCGTGACGCGGCCGCGTGCCGGGCCGGCGATTCGGCGCGTGCCGCGTCATGAATCCGCAGCCGCCCGCCGGCAGAGTAACCTGATGAATGCCCGAATGAAAACACGACCATGGATTTTTGCAGGCCTGCTGCTGGTGGCAGGATTCACCCAAGCCCAGGCTCCCGTCGAGGACCGCGGCCGCACCGTGCAGCAGGGGCAGTACCGTGCCGGTATCGCCCACCGCGATCTCGAGCAGGCGCGCCACGACGCAAAGCTGGCGGAGCAGGATGTGCTGAATCTGCGCGATGCGCATGCGGCGGCACAGCAGCAGGCTGACCAGCGCAAGCGCGAACTGGATGCGGCGCAGAAGGCGCTGGCCGCCGCCCGCGCGCGCCTGTCGGCCGCACAACAGGCCTATGACAGGGAGGTTGGCGCCGTCGATGCTGCGCACCGCAAGGCCGCCCCCCCGGGGAAGTGACCGCCTCCGGCCTTGCTTCCCTGCTCAGGCGCGGCGGCTGCTGGCGCCGCCGTCAACGGTGATGATGGTGCCGGTGGTATAGCCCGACAGCGGCGAACACAGGAAGGCCACCAGCGCGCCGATCTCCTCGACCGTGGCCATGCGGCCGAACGGCGATTTGCTGACCAGTTCCTGCCAGCGGTCAGCGTTGC
The DNA here is from genome assembly GCA_023431245.1 of Pseudomonadota bacterium. Lineage (GTDB taxonomy): Bacteria > Pseudomonadota > Gammaproteobacteria > Burkholderiales > SG8-41. The sequence goes on from JAEYXO010000037.1 coordinate 6,386, forward strand.
CGAGTTCCTTCGCGGCGCGTTCGCGCAGCCGCTTTACGGCGCGATCAGTGGCGGTGCCGCCGGGATTGATGCCGACGACCCGCACGCCGAATGCCGGGCTTTCAGCGCCGAGCGCGCGCGTCATGGCCATCAGCGCGGCATTGCCCATGCTGCCGGCAATGTAGCTGGCCACCGGGCGTTCTCCCGCGGCGCCGATCACGTTGACGATCACGCCGCTCCCGCGTTCGCGCATCCGGGCGTAGATCTCGCGCGTGATGTCGATGAAACCGAAAACCTTGAGGTCCCAGGCCCGTCTCCAGGTGTCGTCATCCACCGTGTCCAGCGTGCCCTGGGGTATCGACCCCGCGTTGTTGACCAGAAAATCGACGTCGCGGCAGTCCCGCGCGAGCGCGACCGCGTTGCTGGCCACGGAAAGATCGACAGCGTGGCAGTACACGCTGACGCGCTGTTCCGCGGTGATCTGCGCCCTGGCGGCTTCAAGGTCGGCGGCGCTGCGGGCGGCCAGGTGCAGGTCGCAGCCTTCCTGTGCCAGCAGCCGCGCGGCGCCGAGGCCGATGCCGCGTGATCCCCCGGTGACCAGCGCACTTTTGCCCTTCAGTCCCAGTTCCATGGTTTCCCCTCCGGTGTCGTGAATTGGCGACGGCTGGCGATGTTAACACCGTCATCCGCCGATACCGTCAACCGTGCCGTGCGTCCCGCGTTACAGGCATACGACCCGAAGTGTTCGGGTTGCATCGCGATCAAGCGAGCCGATGTTCGTAATACTTGGAGGAATCATGACCAGACTGCTGACCACCCTGCTTGCTGCCGGCTTTGCCGCAGTGACTTTCAACGCCGCCGCCCAGACTGCGCCGGCACCTGCCAAGGCCGATCCGGCCAAGGCAACGCCGGCCACGCCGGCGGCACCCGCAAAAGCCGATGCCGCCAAGGCGACGCCTGCGACTCCGGCCACGCCGCCCGCCGCCGAGACCAAGGCGGACAAGCCGAAAAAGGCGAAAGCACCGAGCAAGAAAAAAGCCA
>JAEYXO010000062.1 GCA_023431245.1 Pseudomonadota bacterium
TCGATGAACTGGCGAAACTTGTCAGCGCCGTCGTGGTCACACTGGGTGCGAAGGGCGCGGTGGTGCATGCCGGCGGTAAACAGATCGAGATTCCGAGCGTTAAGCCTGAGGCGGTGCTCGATCCGACCGGTTGCGGCGACGCCTTCCGTGCGGGCCTGCTCTACGGCCTGGCCAGGGGCGCCGACTGGGCGCTGACCGGCCGGCTGGCGTCATTGATGGGTTCGCTGAAAATCGCCCGGCGGGGCGGGCAGAATCACCGCTTCGAACGCGACGAGGTGGCCGAGCGTTTTCGCGAGGCCTTCGGCATGAAGCTGTGGTAACGGGAGACTTCATCATGAACAGGACGAAACGGGTCATTGCGGCGCTGTTTGCGCTGACGGTACTGGGCGGCTGTGCCCAGGGTCTTGGCGGCGGAGCCTATACCCGCGACGAAGCGCGGCGCGAGCAGAATGTGCGCATGGGCATGGTCGAGAGCGTGCGCCCGGTGCAGATCGAAGGCACACGCAGCGGCGTCGGCCCGGCGGCCGGCGCCATTGTCGGCGGTATCGCCGGCAGTACCGTCGGCGGCGGACGCGGTTCGACGGCTGCCGCAGTGCTGGGCGGCGTCGCCGGCGGCGTTGCCGGGCAGGCGATCGAACAGGGCGCCACCCGGCGCACCGGTGTCGAAATCACGGTCAAGCTCGACAGCGGCGCGCTGGTGGCGATCGTGCAGGAGGCCGACGAGACCTTCAAGCCCGGTGAACGCGTGCGCATCCTGTCCGACGGCCGCACGTCGCGCGTCACGCACTGATTTCCGGGGCCGCCGCGCGGCCCCGTCACCGATTTTTAACACCCGCTTAACCGCGCTGTAACCGGTTCGCCCTAGGCTGCTTCCGTCACACAATGACGGAGGCGGGGCGATGCTGGACAATTCACTTGAACAATCCGCGCCGCGCGAGCGGCCCGTACCCGGGCTGGCGCTGTCCTTCGCGCGCACGCCGGCCGAAGTCCTGGAAGCGCAACGCCTGCGCTACCGGGTGTTCGCCGGGGAATTTGGCGCCAAAATGCCCGGCGCGGCGGCCGGCATCGACGGCGATTTCTATGATGCGCACTGCGAACACCTGCTGGTGCGTGACACCCGCGGTGGCGAAGTGGTGGGCACCTGCCGCCTTCTGCCGGGACCGCGCGCGCAGCGGCTGGGCAGTTTTTACGCCGACGGTGAATTCGACCTGACGCGGCTGCGGCACCTGCGCGAGACCACCGTGGAAATCGGGCGGTCCTGCGTGCATCCGGATTACCGCAACGGCGCAACCATCACGCGGCTGTGGTCGGGCGTGATCGCTTACGCCGCGCAGCGCGGCTATCGCTGCCTGATGGGCTGTGCTTCACTCGGCATGGCTGACGGCGGGCATGCCGCTGCCGCGATCTATCGCAGCCTCGCCGGCGAACATCTGTCGCCGGTCGAGTACCGCGTGTTCCCGCGCTGCGGGTTGCCGCTGGACGCCCTCGGCCGGGATGCCGGGGCGGCTTCGCCGCCGCCGCTGGTCAAGGCCTATGCCCGGATCGGCGCGTGGATCTGCGGCGCGCCGGCCTGGGATCCCGATTTCAACACCGCGGATCTCCTGATGCTGCTGCCGCTGTCGCGGATGAATCCCCGTTACGCCCGGCATTTCATGCAGGGCTGATGGCCGGCGCGCTGCACGCCCCTATAATGGCCGCCATGAGCGGCCGGGGCATCACCACATCGCTGGCGCTGCGCGGCCTGCGACTCTCGCGCATCACGCTGCACCTGCTGCACGGCCTGTGGACCGTGGCCGTGCATTTTCCGTTTTACCGGCAGCCGCGCCGGCGCAAGGCCGTGCGCGGGTGGTCGCGCAAGCTGCTGCGGATACTCGGTGTGCGGCTGCATGTCGAAGGCGCGTTGCCGGACGGGCGCGCCGGCCCGGTGATGCTGGTGTCGAATCACGTGTCCTGGCTGGACATATTCGTGATCAACGCCGTGCTGCCGGTGCGTTTTGTCGCCAAATCTGAAATCCGCGCCTGGCCCGCAATCGGCTGGCTCAGTGCGAGGACCGGCACGCTGTTCATCGAACGTGCAAGGCGGCGCGACACGGCGCGCATCAACCGGGAAATCGCCGATGCGATGACGGAAGGCGATGTTGTCGCGGTTTTTCCGGAGGGCACGACCACCGACGGCTCGCAGGTGCTGCGTTTCCACGGCGCCCTGCTGCAGCCGGCGCTGATGGCAGGCGCCCGGGTGCAGCCGGTGGCGCTCAGGTTCGAGCATGGCGACGGCGGCCTCTGCACGGCTGCGGCCTACGACGGCGACAAGTCGCTGTGGCAGACGCTGCTGGCGATTGTCGCGCAGCCCGCAGTGCACGCGCGATTGTGTTTCCTGCCGCTGCTGGCTTCAGAGGCCGGTCACCGCCGCGAGCTGGCCGCGGCGGCGCAGCAGCTCATTGCGGATCGTCTGAAGCCCTGACCTTTTCGCAACCGCACTGGAACACGCGGCGGTCCTCCAGTCGTACCGCGGTCAGCCGCCTGCCCCAGACGCAGCCCGAATCCAGTCCCAGCAGGTCCGGGCGCAGCGTCAGTCCCAGCGCGGCCCAGTGGCCGAACAGCACCGGGGTGCCGCGGCTTGCGCGCTGCGGGATGTCGAACCAGGGCAGGTAACCCGCGGGGGCATCCCCGGGCGCGGTTTTGTGGCTGAACTCCATGATGCCTTCTGGCGTGCACACCCTCAGCCTCGTCATCGCGTTGACGATCACCCGCAGCCGGTCGAAGCCTTCGAGACCGTCGTGCCACTGCGCCGGCGTATTGCCGTACATCCGGGCGAGGAATTCGCCATGATCCGGGCCCTGCAGTGCCGCCTCGACTTCACGCGCCAGCGCCAGCGCCTGCGCAATGCTCCATTGCGGCAGCAGGCCGGCATGGACCATGGCATACCCCTTGTCCGCATGCATCAGGCGCTGCCGCCGCAGCCAGTCGAGCAGTTCCCCGCGGTCCGGCGCGTTGAGTATCCCGTCCAGCGTGTCGCTGCGGTGCGGTTTGCGCACGCCGGCGGCAACCACCAGCAGGTGCAGGTCGTGATTGCCAAGCAGGCTGATCGCGCGATCACCGAGGCCGCGCAGGAAACGCAGCACCTCCGCCGATTGCGGGCCGCGGTTGACGAGGTCCCCGACCAGCCAGAGGCGGTCGTTCGCCGGATCGAAAGCCACGGTATCGAGCAGCCGGCGCAG
>JAEYXO010000065.1 GCA_023431245.1 Pseudomonadota bacterium
AAAGTCATCGTCATGATGAGCATCGGCGGCCCGCTGCTGCTGATGTTCGTGTTCATGAAACTGGTCTACATCTCGCTGCCGCTGGGCAGCGGCCCCTTCGCGCAGTTCAGCATCCTGCTGATGGGCATCATGGGCATCCGCTGAATGGACAACACCCTCGTACTGCTGGCGCAGGGTTTCGCGCAGGTCATGCAGCCGGTGAACCTGCTGTTCCTGGTCCTCGGCATCGTGCTGGGCCTGCTGGTCGCGGTGCTGCCGGGACTGACGCTGGTGATGGGCGTGGTGCTGGCACTGCCCTTCACCTACAGCATGTCGGTGACGCCGGCCATCATCCTGCTGACGGCGATGTACGTCTCCGGCACCTATGCCGGCGCCTGGACCTCCATCCTGTTCCGCGTGCCCGGAGAACCCATCGACGTGCCGCTGCTGTGGGACGGTTACCCGATGGCGCGCAGGGGCGAGGCGGCACAGGCCCTGGGCTGGACCCTGATCGCCGCCTTCTTCGGCGGCATGGTCGCCGCGACAACGATGGTGCTTCTGTCGCAGCCGGTCGCGAAGATCGCCCTGACCTTCTCGTCCCCGGAATATTTCGCGATCATTTTCTTCGGCCTGGCCAGCGTCGTTTCGCTGGGCGGCGGCTCGCTTGCCAATGCGCTGATCAGCCTCTTCGCCGGCATCCTGCTCGCGACCGTCGGCGTCGACGACACCTATGGCGCCCACCGATTCACCTTCAACGTGCCGATACTTGCCGACGGCATTGATTACCTGGTGGTCATGGTCGGCGCCTACGGCCTCGGCGAGGTGTTCATGCGCATGGAACAGGGCTTCCGCTCGCCGCAGCTCGACAAGGCCGGCGACATCCGCACCCGGCTGCCGCGCCTTAGGGAAGCGCTGGCGATGAAAGCCACGTTCATCCGCGGCGGGCTCTCCGGCATCTTCATCGGCATCGTGCCCGGCGCCGGCGCCACCGTGGCCTCCTTCCTCTCCTACGGCATCGAGGCGCAGTACGGCAAACGCGGCACCAGGATGGGCACCGGCATCCCCGAGGGCATCGTTGCGCCCCAGGTCGCCGCCACCGCCTCCGTCGGCGGCGCCATCATTCCGCTGGTGACCATGGGCATCCCCGGCAGCGGCGCCACCGCGATCATCCTCGGCGCCTTCCTGCTGCACGGCCTGCAGCCCGGGCCGCAGGTATTCCAGACCTCCAGCCACATCATCTATGCCATGTTCGCCTCGGTATTCGTCGGCATCGTCGTGATGTGCGTGATCGGCTATTTCGCGACCAAATACATGGTCAAGGTGCTCGACCTGCCCGAAGTCATCGTCTCCGCCTATGTCGTGATCTGCTGCCTGCTCGGCGCCTTCGCCGCACGCAACAGCCTGACCGACGTCTGGCTGATGGTGATCTTCGGCATCATCGGCTACCTGTTCGAACGCTTCCGCTTCCCGGTGACGCCGATGGTGCTCGGCGTGATCCTGGGCCCGCTCGCCGAGACCAATTTCATGACCACGATGATCAGCTTCGAGAACGACTGGACGGTGTTCTTCACCCGCCCGGTCGCGAGCGTGATCATGTGCATCGCTATAATCACCCTGATCTATCCGCTGTTCCGCTACCTGCGCCAGCAGCACAAACCGCAATAGTCCGGAGAATCCGCATGTCCGCCGTCGTTTCACCCGCCGCCTCGCCCGCCGCTGAAGCCGTCGCCGCACTGGTCGCCCGCGCACGCAAGGCACAGGCCGCCATCACCCGGTATACACAGGCGCAACTCGATGAACTGGCCACTGCCGCCGGCTGGGCCATCATGGAACCTTCGCGCAACCGCATGCTGGCCGAGATCGCCGTGCGCGACACCGGGCTCGGCACGGTCGAAGACAAGATCAACAAGAACCACCGCAAGACGCTGGGCCTGATGCGCGACCTGCAAGGCGCTGTTTCCACCGGCGTGCTGCGGGAACTGCCGGAACTGGGCATCACCGAAATCGCGCGCCCCGTCGGTGTTGTCGCGGCGGTCGTGCCCTCGACCAACCCCGGCGCGACACCCGCCAACAACATCATCAACTCGCTCAAGTGCGGCAACGCGGTGATCCTGTCGCCCTCGCCCAAGGGTTACTCGACCGCGGCAAAACTCCTCGAATTCATCCACGCCGAGTTCGCGCGCATCGGCGCTCCGGCGGATCTGGTGCAGACGCTGCCGCATCCGGTGACCAAGGAGCTCTCGCAGGAACTGATGAAGCAGTGCGACCTCGTCGTCGTCACCGGCTCCCAGGCCAACGTCCGCGCCGGCTACTCCAGCGGCACGCCGGCGCTGGGTGTCGGCGCCGGCAACGTCGCGGTGATCGTTGACGACTCCGCCGATCTCGACGACGCCGCGCAGAAGATCATGCGCTCGAAGATTTTCGACAACGCCACCAGCTGCTCGTCCGAAAACAGCGTGATCATCCACGCCGCGGTCTACGACCGCATGCTCGCCGCACTGGCAAAGGCCGGTGGCGTACTGCTCGGCAGCGAAGAAAAAACGACGCTGCAGGCCGCGATGTTCCCCGGCGGCAAGCTCTCGCCCGCGGTCACCGCGCAGTCGGTCAAACGCATCTGCGAGGTCGCCGGCCTCACGCGCCCCGAAGTGACCGCCTCGAAATGCCTGATGGTCGAGGAGTCCGGCTTCGGCAAGTCCGCGCCCTTTTCCGGCGAAAAACTCTCGCCGGTGATGGCGATCTACAGGGCGCGCGACTTCGACCACGCCTTCGACATCCTGAAGGCCATCTATGCCTACCAGGGCAACGGCCATTCCTGCGGCATCCACACCAAAAACAACGAACATATTCAAAGACTCGGAATGGAGATGACGGTCTGCCGCGTGATCGTCAACCAGGCCCACGCGATCGCCAACGGCGGCAACTTCGACAACGGGCTGCCGTTCTCGCTGACCATGGGCTGCGGCACCTGGGGTGGCAACAGCTTTTCCGAGAACCTCAACTACCGGCATTTCATGAACACCACGCGCATCGTGCGCACGATCCCGCCGCGCGAGCCTTCGGTGGACGAAATCTTCGGTGATTACCGGAAAAAACACGGCATCTAGCGGCCCTGCAGTCCGGCTTTTCACCCGTCACGATTCACCATTTACCGCTCACCGCTTTTGATGCGCACCATCCGCCACATCGTTGACACCCGCGCCGCGCAGCAACCCGGCGCCGCCTGGCTGATCGCGCCGGAGACCGGCGCCAGCATGACCTATGCGCATTTGCAGCGCGACTCGAAGGACCTGACCCGCTTCCTCCTCGGCAAGGGACTGCAGAAGGGCGACAAGGTCGCGCTGATGCTGCACAACGGTTACCAGACCGCGCGCCTGCTGATCGGCGTGATGTACGGCGGCTTCATGGTCGCACCGCTGAACCTGCTGGCCCAGCCCTCGCAGCTCGCCTACGTGCTGGAACACTCCGACACCCGGCTCGTGTTCACCAGCGAAGAATTCGCCGCACGCCTGAAAACGGCGCTTGCCGGCATCCCGCGCGACATTGCCGTCATCGCCATCGACCCCGACGCGACGGAAATCCTTGGCCGCGACGCACTGCCCGACACCACGCTGCCCGACGTTGCGGAAGCCGACGACGCGCTGCTGATGTACACCTCCGGCACCACCGGCAAGCCGAAAGGCTGCGTGCTATCCAACCGCAGCGTCTGCGCCGGCGGCGAATACACCAGCGCCGCGCACGAACTCACCGCGAGGGACCGCGTGCTCTGCGCGATGCCGCTGTACCACATCAACGGCCAGATCGTTACCACCGTCGCGCCGCTGGTGCACGGTGGCAGCGTGGTGATGCCGCACCGCTTCAGCGTCAGCGGCTACTGGGAACTCGTCGCAAAATACCAGTGCACCTGGATCAATGTCGTGCCGACGATCATTGCCTACCTGATGAATGCGCCGACACCGAAGGACAAGGGCCTCGACGTCTCGCGCGTCAAGTTCTGCCGCTCGGCCTCGGCGCCGCTGCCCCCCGAACTGCACCGCGCCTTCGAGGACAAATTCGGCATCGGCATCATCGAAACCTTCGGCATGACCGAAACCAACGCCCCCTGCTTCACCAATCCCTACGACCCGAAAAAACGCAAGATCGGCAGCCCGGGCACCGCTTACGGCAACGAAGCGAAAGTCATCGACCCGGCCACCGGCAGGGAGCAGCCGCGCGACACACCCGGCGAACTGATGGTGCGCGGCGACAACGTGATGACCGGCTACTACAAGGACCCGGAGAACACCGCGAAGACGCTGGAGCCCGACGGCTGGATGCACACCGGCGACCTGGGTTACATGGACGAAGACGGCTTCGTCTTCGTCACCGGCCGCATCAAGGAACTGATCATCAAGGGCGGCGAGAACATCGCGCCGCGCGAAATCGACGAAGCCCTGCTCAAGCACCCCGCCGTGCTCGAAGCGGCGGCAGTCGGCATTCCCGACCCCAACTACGGCCAGGAAATCATGGCCTGCGTGATCCTCAAACCCGGCGCCGAATGCACGGCCGAAACGCTGGCGGCTTTCTCGGCGCAGGAACTCGGCAAGTACAAGACGCCGAAAATCATCAAGTTCGTGGATGAACTGCCGAAGGGCCCTTCGGGCAAGGTGCAGCGGCTGAAACTGCTGGAGCCCTGAAAACGGAAGCCAGCGCCCCATGCGGCATATTTCATAAGTATTTGTTTTTATTGTTGTTTTTATCATTTTACCTCTGAAATACCCTTCCCGGTGTTGACGAATATATCAATTACGGTCATTATATATTAATGAATAACTCAACACTGGTCCAACCCGAAACCCGGCCCGGCCAGCTGCTCGACAGCATGCGGGACGCCGCAACGAGGAAGTTCGGCAGCTTCGGCGGTTGGGCGCGCGCCGCCGGCCTGCCCAAGGAAACGCTGTCGCGGCTCAAGTCACAGTCCTCCTGCGACCTGCGCACGCTGGTCGCGCTCGCTGCCGCCGCCGGCTTCGTCATCCAGGTGGCCCCTGCTGGCCAAGCTGGCACCGCGGCGTTTCCGCAGACGCTGACACGCGAACTGGAAACCCGACTGCTGGACCTCGTCGCATCCGGCAACATGGACACCGCGCAGTGGCGACAACAGGGTTCGCCATTTTTCATGGGCGGGCTCGCGGTGCTGCTTGCCGGCGCACGCGGCTTCGAACGCGAGCGCTACCTGCAGCTTGCCGAATCGCTGCATCCGGGGATCTCCACGCCCGAGGCATTCGGTCAATGGCTGAAGGCCACGCCGCTGCGCGCAGCACGCTTCCTGCCGATGGCGCGCAAGCGCAGGGGGCTCACCTGATCCGCCTCGAATCCAGCACGGGTTACGGCACCGCACTGATCGAAGTGCTGAAACGCATCGAGTCCGAATTCCGAAATTATGACAAAAAAGCGCTTCCAATCCGCATGGTCATCGCGGGCGGCGCCGCATTGTTCCTGCACACCGGAGAACGCGTAACCGAGGATGTCGACGCGACATTTTCGCGCCGCGTACTGCTCAATGACATCGAAGTGGCCTACCGCGACCCTGACGGCCGCGCCGCAATCATTTATCTCGACCGCAATTACAACGACACGCTGGGCCTGCTGCACGAAGACGCCGACGACGATGCGGAACGTGTCGAACTCAATGAAATCGACCGCAAGGTGCTCGACGTGCGTGTGCTGACGCCCATCGACCTTGCTGTGTCCAAACTCGGGCGTTTCTCGGATCAGGACCGGGAAGACATCCTGCTGCTTGCAGAACGCGGACTGATTGATGCAAAAAATCTGCGCAAGCGGGCCGGAGAAGCCCTGAAAGCCTATGTCGGCAACCTGGAATCAACCCAAAACACAATCGATATTGCATGCAGGCTGCTCGAAAACCAGGCCAGCCGCAGAAAACCGTCCGGCAGCCGCTGACCGGACACTACGCATCAACCGAACGGCCCCACCCCGATCAGCCAGCGGTGCGCCCAGAACGCGAACACCGCCCAGAGCACAAATCCCGCAATCACCGTCAGCGCCGAAAGCGCAGCCACGCCCGCCGGATAAACCGTGACGGCCCTGCGGTCGCGCCGCCGCGCGGCAATGAATCCCGCGATCGACCAGGTCAGGAACGCGCCGAACAGGATCACGTCGGCCACGCGCCCGTTCGACAGCAGGTGCGCAAAGGCCCACAGCTTGATGCCGGCATACATCGGGTGTCCGACCGCCCCCTTGATGTGGTTGCCCGGCACATAGGCCGCGGCCACCAGCACAAAAGCCAGCAGCACCAGCAGGGCCGCGAGATGCCGCGTGAACAACGGCGGATCGTAGAGGATCACCGGCACCTGCCGCGCTTCGCCGTAACCCCAGACCAGCAGCGCAAAACCCGCCAGCGACAGCAGGGTGTAAATCCCTTTCCAGGGGTACGGCCCGATGCGCTCGATCGTGCGCCTACGCC
>JAEYXO010000148.1 GCA_023431245.1 Pseudomonadota bacterium
AGAATCCCCACAGCCCGGTCAGCGCGACGCCGCCCAGCGCCACCGCCAGCACATAGCCGGACTGCAGCGGCGGCGGCACGCCGTTGCGGATCACCCGGCGCGTCACCAGCAGCAGCCACAGTGCCGCGACACCCGCGGCCAGTGCCCAAGCCAGCGCCGTTGCGGTCGCGGGCGCTGCAAACAGCACGAACAGCGCGAGGTAGCCGACGCACAACACACCGTTGAGCAGCGGCATCCACAGCATGGTGGCCGTGATCGGCCCGACGGTGTCCGCGCGCGACAGGATGAAGGCCAGCCCGTTCAGTGCCGGGAAGGTCAGCATCAGCCCTGCCGCCGCGGGGAAATGGCCGGCCAGCGCCACGATCAGCGCGAACACCGCCGTGCCGGCGGCGACGCGCAGCGCGATGTTCAGTGCAGCGGGGATGATGGGCCTTGCGCGGCGGGACTGCTGTTCAGCCGCCGAAGGTGTAGCGGCTGCCGACGTTGGAATAGACCACGCGGTCCGGCATCTGCTGGCGCAGCATGTCGATGAAGCGTTCGCCGGTGCAGTGCATCGGCACGATCACGTCCGGATTGATGGCCTGCAGTTCCTTCATCGTGTGCTGCAGGTATTCGACATTCGAGGGTCCGAGGTGGAAGCCGCCCATCACCGCGTGCACCTTGTCGACATTCGCCGCCTTCATCGCGCTCCGCACCGTGTTGATGATGCCGGTGTGGCCGCAGGAGGAAATCACCACCAGGCCCTTGCCCTTCACGATGTAGCAGGTCGCGTGTTCGTCGGGGTGGGTGTCCTTCACCAGCTTGCCGGCGCGCTCGGCCTCGGTGAAATGGTCGTCCACCACCAGCGAGCCGCCGGTGACAGTTTCGAAGGACTCGCGCTCGATGTAGCCCGAGGTGAAGGGGCCGTCGAGCGCCCGCGGCTGCGGGCAGCACACCGGCATCACCTTCTGCGCCTCCAGCGCTGCGCGGTCGAGCGTGCACCAGGGCATTGGGTCGCCGCCCTCCTTGATCCACTTGGTGCGGAACACCGTTTCGCCGCCGACATAGAGCGCGATGTCATCGCGCATCTGGCCGCGGTGCTGCTTCACGAAACCCTGCAGCCCGCCGAAATGGTCGAGGTGGCCGTGGGAGAGGATCAGGCCGTTGATTTTGCCGGGCTCGATGCCCAGCAGTTCGAAATTGCGGTTGATGATTTCCGGCGTGTAGCCGAAATCGAGCACGTACTGCGCTTTCGCGCCGTCCTTCTCCGAGGCGAGATGCAGCGACAGTCCCCACTCGCAGGCAAAGGAGCTCTCGGGCCGGCCGTAAATGCGGCCGACATGTTCGATCTGCACATGCGGGTGGCTCATCCGCGGCAGGAAACGCTCGTAGCGGGAATCGACCAGCACCCGCACCGTGAGGGCGTCGACGACGGGGGCGGTGAAGTGGTTTGCGGCCATGCTCTGGTTCTCCTCCGGACGGTTGCGGGCTGCCGGGTTCGTGCCCGTTTCAGGCAGAGCCTAGCACTGCCGGGCGAGCCGTGCGCAGGTGGGGCGGGTTCAGTCCAGCGGCCAGGGCATGTCGACGGCGGACTGGAGCAGACCCGCCGGGTACTGCAGCACGAAGAAATGCCCGAAAAGGCTCATCACCGCAACCGCGGCCAGCGCGCCGGCGACGGCCAGGGGCCAGCGAACGCCGGCCTTCAGTCCGAGGAAGGCCGTGATATAGATGAATATGCCCGGGATGAATCCGACGAGGCCGATGGCCGCCAGCAGCGCCAGTATCCAGCCCTGGAAATGTAGGTCGCCGTGGGCGGGTCGCTTGTCGCTGCTCCAGTCGCGCTCGCTGTCGAAAAACACCGGATCGGGACGCTCGCGGCGGAACAGCAGCGCGGCGGCGATCAACAGGGCCAGGGTGACCAGTGTCACCGCCAGCGGAAACACCTTGCCCAGAAATTCGAGCTGCCAGGTGTCGTAAACCGTGTACAGGCAGATCGCGATCAGCAGCCCGAGGAAAACGGCCTGCGGACCCTTGTCCACCGGCGCGTGTGGCCCCGCCGGCGTCAGCGGATCGCGCTTCACCTTCATGCGTATCGCCAGGTAAACCGAAACCGCGATCAGCGCCAGGATCAGCAGCACACCGCCGCGCTGCAGGAAGGACGCGCCGTAGACCTGGATCGACTGGTAGACCGAGGCATCAAGGCGCATCGACAGCACGAAGCCGATCAGGAAGGCGGGCCGCGACCAGCCGAAACGTTTCATGTACATCCCGAACACGCCGAGCACGGACAGCGCGATCAGGTCTTCCCAGGCGCGCGTGGCCTGGAAGGCCGCGAAGTAGATGATGACGATCATGAACGGCGCCACCAGCATGAAGGGCACCAGCGTCAGGCGCGCGATCGGCCGGGCGAGGAAGAGGCAGATGCCCGCACCTAAGACATTGGCGATCGCGAGCGACCAGATGATGATGAAGGTCAGGTCGAGATGGCGTTCCATCATGCCGATGCCCGGCTCGATTCCGATCAGCACCAGCGCGCCGAGGAACAGCGCCATGCTGCCGGAGCCCGGTATGCCAAACATCAGCGTCGGCACCAGCGCGCCACCGTTGTCCGCATTGTTGGAGGCCTCCGGACCGATCACTCCGCGAATGTCGCCCTTGCCGAACTGCGAGCGGTCCTTTGCCGACTGCATCGCATGGGCGTAGGCGACCCAGTTGGTGACCGAACCGCCGAGGCCCGGCAACGCGCCGATGAACACACCGAGCGCGGAGCAGCGTAGCACCAGCCACTTGTGCCTCAGCGTTTCGCGGAATCCCTGCAGCGTGCCGGCGCCGAGTTCGGGAATCGACGAAATGCTGGTCCGTTTGCGCATCACTTCCACGATCTCCGGGATCGCGAACATCGCGAGGCCGACGATCACCAGCGGCAGGCCGTCGCTGAGGTACAGCGTGCCGAAGGTCAGGCGCTCCTCCGCGGTGGCGGGCGCGGCGCCGATGCTGCCGAACAGGAGGCCCATGCCGCACATGATCAGGCCCTTGATCGCGCTGTCTCCGGTCAGCATGCCGACCATCGTCAGCGCCAGCACCACCAGCATCAGCTGCTCGCCGAAACCCACCGCCAGGATCAGCGGCCGCGCGAACTGGATCGCCAGCGTCAGCATCAGCGCGCCGAAGAGGCCGCCGAGCAGCGAAGCCGAGAAGGCCGCCCCCAGCGCGCGTGCGGCCTCGCCGCGCCGGGCCAGAGGATGGCCGTCCATGATGGTGGCCTGCGCGCTCGAGGTGCCGGGGATGCCCACCAGCACTGCGGGAAAGGTGTCCGAGGTGTTGGTGACCGCCAGCAGGCCGATCATCATCGGCAGCACCAGCGTCGGATCGCCGCCGTAGACGAAGGGCAGCAGCAGCGACAGCGCGGCGATGCCGCCGAGGCCCGGCAGGATGCCGACCACCAGGCCGAGCAGCACGCCGCCCAGCAGGAAGAGCAGGTGCTGCACGCTGGCGAGCGCGTACAGCGCCTGCAGGAGGTCGGCTTGCATTTAGGCGATCGTGATGCCGGTGCCGGTGTTACTCGATCGAGACGTTGTGCTCGGACTTGTAGTAGTTCTTGAGCCAGGCCCAGGACTCGGGCTTGAAGGAGGTCGCGTCCTTGATGATCGGGAGCGCCGCATCACCGATGAACTGCGGGTAACCCTCGATGATCTGCCCGGCGTGTTTTTCGAAGTCCGGATCCTTCAGGATGTTGGCAATCGCCGTGCGCCAGGCCGCGACAACCGGCTTTGGCGTGCCTGCCGGCAGGAAAATGCCCTTGTTGAGCATGGTCATCATCTTGTTCACCGACTGCCAGGCGTCATAACCGGGCCCCGAGGGTTTCCTGCCGTGCATCAGCTCGTAGGCTTCGCCGAAGTGCGGCAGGTCGGGCACGTTCGGATCGCGCACCAGCGTGCCCTTGCTGTCGGTGATGCCCAGCGAATACAGCGGCACCGCCTTGCCGGCCTTCACCAGCTTCGATGCGGCCCCGAGATAGCCGGGCATCGAGTCGTAGTTGATGTTCAGCTCGTTGCGCTCGAAGGCGAGGCGCACCGGACCGCGGTTCATGCCCCAGACATATTTCGGCTTGAGGCCGAGCAGTTCGAAGGTCAGCACCGAACGCGCCTCGCCGCCGGCCGCGCTCTGCCCGCCGAAAACCAGTCCCTTGCCCTTGAGGCGGGCGACGTCTTTCGCGCCGCCAAGGCCCAATGCGGGCGAGGCATAGACAACCACGCCTTGCGGCGAGAGCAACACCGGCAGCCACTTGTCCAGCTCGAACTTGACCCGCGAGCGCTCGAACACGAAGCTGCCGACGGTGGTCGCCGAAATCACGATGGCATGGGTGCCGTCCGCAACCGCGCGTTCCTGGAAACGGTTGGCGCCGGGGATTGAGCGCGAGCCGGGCACGTTGAGCACGATGATGGTCGGTTTGCCCGGCAGGTGTTTTTCGAGGAAAGGCTGCAGCGCGCGGATGTAGACGTCGGAACCGCCGCCAGGCGCGAAGGGCACCGTCACCAGGATGCGTTTGCCCGAAAAATCGACCTTCTGCGCCAGGGCCTCGGCTGCCGGCAGCAGTGCCGCGCAGGCGGCGACGCCCAGCCAGACGAAATGCTTCAACGAAAAATGCAGATTCATGGACTTCTCCTCGCTTCGTTGTGGATGAGCCGGAACGCTGCAACCATCCGGCGCTGACGCGGCGATCTTCGTCGTCTGCGCAAGCTGTCATGGGCGGCAACGCGTATTGCCTGCCGCACTACGGTGGAACCGGCAGTCACTCTAGCCCGGGCGGCCAATATGGTCAATTAAGCAGGACGGCGGCAACTGAATAGCGAAAGAGGCCGTGTCAGAACGACGCGCAAAAACAAATGCGCAAGTCCGCAGCGGCTTGAAGGATTGCGCAATTGCGGATGAAACCGCAACGAGCGCGGCGCGCAGGCGCGGCGTACAAAACCCGACAGCAACAAGGCATCACCGCACGCCGGACAACGATGCCGCAGCACTGAACAGCGCTGCCTTATCCGCAGACCGCGCATCATGATCTCCGGGCTTGTTATTCTGTGGCCTGCAGCTGCACCGGGTGGTTTAATCGGCGCACTGACAGAATAATAAAAATATCAATAAAATCAAATACTTATGATAGTTCATACAGGGGCCGCTGTGTCATTCACTGTCCCGGAGGAGAGCAGACCATGATCACCCGCATCGCCGTCACCGCGCTGGCGCTGGCCGCCACGCTCGCCAGCACCCTTGCAGCCGCGCAGAATTTCCCCACCCGCCCGATGCGCCTGATCGTGCCGCTCGCCGCCGGCGGCGGCATGGACAGCGTCACGCGCAATGTCGCCAACAGTTTCACCGAGGCGATGGGCCAGAACGCGGTGGTCGACAACCGTCCCGGCGCGGGCAGCCTGCTGGCGATGGAGATCCTCGCCGATGCCGCGCCCGACGGGCACACGCTGATGATGATCAGCGCCACCACGGTGATCTATCCGCTGCTCTACAAATCGAAACTCGACCCGGTGCGCGATTTCCTGCCGGTGTCCCAGGCCACCGCCCAGGGTTATGCGCTGGTGGTGCATCCGACGCTGCCGGTGAAAAACGTGCTCGAGTTCGTCAAGTACGCCAAGGCCAATCCCGGCAAACTGACCTATGCCTCCTCCGGCATCGGCAGCCCGATCCACATGACCACCGAGCTGATGCAGATCGCCACCGGTACCCAGCTGATGCACATTCCCTACAAGGGCATGGGCGCGGCCTATGCCGATCTCGTCGGCGGACGCATCAGCTTTTCCTTCGCCACCATCATCTCCTCGCAGCAGCATGTGAAGGCGGGGCGGCTGCGCGTGCTGGCGGTATCGACCGGCAAACGCGCGCCGGCGCTGCCCGACACCCCGACCATGGCGGAGGCCGGCGTGCCCGGCGTGGTGGTGGTCAACTGGTACGGGCTGATCGCGCCCAAGGCCACGCCGAGAACCGGGGTCGAACGCATCGCCGCCGAAACCGCGCGCGCGGTGAAAGCCCCGGCGATGGAAAAACACCTGATCGCCGACGGCTCGGAGGGCGTGGGCTCGACACCCGCGGAATTCACCGCGCACATCCGCGCCGAGAGCGAGCAGTGGCGCAAGGTGATCAAGCAGGGCGGCATCAAGGCGCAATGAGCCGATGCACCGGCAGGGTGCGCCGGGCAGGGCGGTTTTTTTCGCGGAGATCACAGCGCCGCG
Organism: Pseudomonadota bacterium; assembly: GCA_023431245.1. Taxonomy (GTDB): domain Bacteria; phylum Pseudomonadota; class Gammaproteobacteria; order Burkholderiales; family SG8-41. Next base: position 6,219 of record JAEYXO010000148.1, read on the forward strand.
CGGCTGGGCTATGATGTCCCGGCAGCACCCATAAAAAATCCATCAATGCACCAGGAGGAGCAACATGTCGAGGACCCTTTTGCGCGCGGCCATTGCCGGCATCGCCGCGTTGTCCGCAGTGACCGCAGCCCCCGTCGCAGCACAGCAGTTCCCCAACAAGATCCTGCGCGTCGTCAATCCCAACGCCCCCGGCGGCAACAGCGACGTGCTGTTCCGGCTGCTGGCGCCGAAAATGGGCGAGGTGCTCGGCCAGCAGCTGGTGATTGATTACCGGCCCGGCGCCGGCGGCAACATCGGTGCCGAGATGGTCGCGCGCGCCGCGCCCGACGGCTACACCACGCTGATCGCGGCGGCGAGTTTCCTGTTCAATCCCGCGCTGCTGAAAAACATCCCCTTCGACGCCGAGAAGGACTTCACCCCGCTCGGCATCATCGTCGACATCCCGGCCGGGCTGGCCGTGCATCCCTCGCTGCCGGTGAAAACCGTGCAGGACCTCGTCGCGCTCGCCAAGCGGCGGCCGGGCGACCTCAACTACTCCAGCTCCGGCCAGGGTGCGCTGGGGCACCTCTCGGGTGCGCTGCTCGACGCCACAGCCGGCATCAAGACCATGCACATCCCCTACAAGGGCGCGGGTCCTTCGATCGTCGACCTCGTCGCCGGCCAGGTGCAGTTCTCCTTCGTCAGCATCCCGGCGATTACCGGCCACCTGCAGAGCGGGCGGCTGCGCATGATCGCGCAGTGCGGCGAGAAGCGTTTCGTCTCCTTCCCCGACGTGCCGACGATGGTTGAGTCCGGCGTGAAGGACTTCGTGGTCACCAGTCCCTTCAGCTACCTCGGCCCCGCGGGCATCCCGCAGCCGATCGTCAGCCGGCTCAGCGAAGCCCTGCGCGCGTCGCT
>JAEYXO010000189.1 GCA_023431245.1 Pseudomonadota bacterium
CTCGCGATCAACCTGATCCTCGGCATCAACCGCGCGGCGCTGGCCGAAGGCCTGGTGTTCGCCGAACGCATGGGCCTGCCGCTGACGCCCTTCCTCGCGGTGGCCAAAGACTCCGCCGCCTACTCGCAGATCATGGACGTCAAGGGCGCGAAAATGATCGCCGGCGATTTCACGCCCCACGGCAAGATCGCGCAGACGCTGAAGGATTTTTCGCTGATGCTGGAGGTGGCCGGCAAGCTGAAACAGCAGCTGCCGCTGGCCGCCACCTACACCGGCATCGTCGAAGGCTGCATGAAAGCCGGCGAGGCCGAGTTCGACAACGCCGCGGTGATCCGCGAGATCCGTCGGCGGACATAAATATGCGCCCGTCCTTTCAACTCAAATGACAGCAACACTGTCATTTTATGCGGCTGATCTCTGGTCATTTCTTCGAACCTGGGGTTCCGTGATCGGTCTGGCGCTGGATATTATTGGTGCGATGCTCGTCTACTGTGGGGTAAAAATAACAATAGCGAAAGCCAATGCTCTTGAGGAGCTTGAGTTGCCACGTTTGATAGACGATCTCGGCTCTCCAGAAAACCTTGAGCGAAACAGGCAGCTATCGATGAGACGTGCACTGGAAAGATTCCGAGCGAGTCAATGGGCCGCCGCAGGATTGATTTGTTTTGTTTTTGGATTCACATTACAAGCCATCAGCAGCTGGCCTACGTAATCCCCCTGTGAACCGCCGAGCAGCGCAGGCGTGCCGGGGGAAGTCGGCGAGCACTGTCTGAGCCCTCGCGTTTTTGCGAGGGCGAGTTGCGCAGCCGCCCGGCACGGCGAGCAGCGCAGGGAAGCCCGCAGGGCCGGTGAACCGGGGCGGCCTTTTCTTTGGTTACTTTCTTTTGGCCGCGCAAAAGAAAGTAACCAGCCGCCGGGCTGCCCCCGGCGAAGTTGAAATTCAGGTTTTTTGCCAAAGCCCCTCTGGATTCCGGCGTTCGCCGGAATGACGGCAAAAAAACGGCGCGGTTTCCCGCGCCGTTGCAATGGCCTGAAACGGACTCAGGCTTTTTTCGCGACGAAGCCATAGGCCATGTTGGTGCGCCCCGGCCCCTCCTGCTCGTAGGTTTCCTTGATCTGTGCCACGCGGTCGACGACGATTTCCGCCTGCTGCTTCGGCGACACGTTGTAGAGCCGCGCATTGTTGCCGCCGAATATGGCGTTTTTCACCGGGCCGTCCGCGGCGCCGAGCGGCTTGTAGCCGTACTTCTTCTGCATGTCCTCCGGGATTTCCAGGCGGCGCAGCGCCTCGATCTGCCACTGCGGCGCGCCGGTCCACACGGCGTCGGTGCCCCAGACCACGTTGCTGCTGCCGAGCCCCTTGATCAGGGTGCCCATCACGGCGGCGCCGAGGCGCGGGTTGGCCGTGGTGGTCCAGGCGAAAAGCTGGCCGAGGTCGCCGTAGACGTTCTTGACGCCGTACTTCGCCGGAATGTCGGCGAGGTCGGTGACCCACTCGATGCGCCCGGTCTTCTCGAAATGCTCCCAGGCCGATTTCGGCGCATTGGGCCCGGTCCAGCGCCAGCCCGAGTGGTAGATCACGAAGTTGAGCTGCGGCCAGTCCTTGGCCGCCTTGCCGACGTCGCGCACGTCGGAATATTCGAGCAGGTGCGGGAACTTCTTCTCGATCTCCGGCGGAAACAGGCCCTTGTGGATGCAGACGTTTTTCAGGCTCGGATTGTCCCTGCTCCACTTCACCAGCTTCTCGTAGAAGGGATACATCACCTTCTCGTCGTCGAGGCGGAAGGGCCACTTCGACAGGTGCTTGTTGGTGTTGTCGCCGATGGTGTAGCCCTTCCATGAATCGGGCTTCAGCCGCGCCTGCTCCTCCTCCACCTTGTCCAGCCAGCCGGGGTGGCCGGGCGTGAAGATGGCGTGGGAATAGCTGCGCCGGGTGCCGGCCTCCTTGTTGATCTTCTCGCGGGCGGCGTACTTCATGTCGTTGGTGAGGAAGGAGTACGCCGGGTCGACCGAATAGGAACCGCTGATGCAGCCGACCTTGGTGTCGCTGTCGAGGTAGATTTCCTTGAAGTAGTTGGGAAACTTCAGGTCATCAATCGTCTGCTCCTTCTCGTTGAGCGACAGGTTCCAGCCCAGTTTGCCCACCGTCGCGCGCTGCGCGACGAAGGTCTTGATCGGTGTGTCGTCACGCAGGAAGTGCGTGTGCATGTCCATGATGAACTGGCTTTTCAGCGCCTTCGCCCGCTCGTTCGCCATTTCCGGCGTGGCGGCCTCGGCACGGCTCACCATGTAGAGCGGGCCGTAGGTCTCGTTCATCGCGACAAAGGCCGCCGCCATGCCGGCCGCGGACTGGAAGAAGCGGCGGCGGCTCAGCCCCTGCTTTTTCGCCAGTTCGGCGCCGTATTCCTTGACCCGCGCCTCGAACTCGCGCTGCTTTTCGGTCTGCGGCGGCGGCATGTACTCGTCGCTGGACACGCACTGCACGGGGATGGGTGACGGGAATATCGATTCCGCGGGGGCAAGCTGTTCAAGCTCTTCCTGGTTAAGCATGTGACTCCTCCTGGACCAGTGGATGGCTGAGCATGCGCCGCAGGCGGCCGTTCGTGGACGGCATTTTTTGATCGATACACGGCGTCGCAGGAGTGTGCGACGCGGGCCGGGCGGTGTCAAACCGCGCCGGCGGCGGGATTACTTGACGACCTGCAGGCGGGGACGGCCGCCGGGTGCCGGCGAATCCGGCTTCGGATCATCCGGTTTTTCAGGGGAGGACTGCATAGCCGGGGGCACGGTCGACTGCACCTGCGATTCCTCGGGAAAAAACAGGCCCTGCCCGTTCTCGCGCGCGAATATGCCCTGCACCGCGGCCACGGGTATCGAACACTCCCGCGACACGCCGCCGAACCTCGCGGAGAACTGGATCAGGTCTTGGCCGATCGTCAGCTTGTGGGTCGCGTCGTAGCTGAGGTTGAGCACGATCTCGCCGTTCTTGACGTGCTCCATCGGAACGCGGGTGTTCTCGTCGACCTTGACCGACAGGTACGGCGTGAAGCCGCTGTCGCAGGCCCATTCGTGCACGGCGCGGATCAGGTACGGCTTGGTCGAGCGTTCGGCCATCGGTGCGGCAACCCGCGCTTACTTGCGCATCACCTTTTCGGACGCGGTCAGCGCGTCGATGTAGGCCGGCCGGCTGAACAGGCGCTCGGCGTACTTCATCAGCGGCGCGGCCTGCTTGCCGAGCTGGATGCCGTAATGGTCAAGGCGCCACAGCAGCGGTGCAATCGCGACGTCGAGCATCGAGAATTCCTCGCCCAGCATGTATTTCTGCTTGGCGAACACCGGCGCGATCTGGGTCAGCGCGTCGCGGATGGTCTGGCGGCCCTTGTCGGCCTGCTTCTGCGTGCCCTTCTCGATGGCGATGACATGGGAGAACATCTCCTGCTCGAAACGGAACAGGAACAGCCGCGCGCGGGCGCGCATCACCGGGTCGGCCGGCATCAGCTGCGGATGCGGGAAGCGGTCGTCGATGTACTCGTTGATGATGTTCGATTCGTAGAGGATCAGGTCGCGCTCGACCAGCACCGGCACCTGGTTGTACGGATTCATCACCGCGAGGTCTTCCGGCTTGTTGAACAGGTCGACGTCGATGATCTGGAAATCCATGCCCTTTTCGTAGAGCACGAAGCGGCAGCGCTGGCTGAAGGGGCAGGTGGTGCCCGAGTAGAGTGTCATCATGATGGTTTATCCGTAGCGGGACAGCGGTTCAATCGGTCGGGGAAGGCGGTGCCAGAGGGACGAAGGGGCCGTGACGCGACCGGCGCGCACGGCCCCCGCAGCGTGTCCGCGACTCAGTGCACGTCCTTCCAGTATTCCTTCTTCAGCGCATAGGCGAGAACGAACAGCAGGCCCAGGGCCAGCAGCACGAACATGCCGATGGTCTTGCGGTCGTTGCGCACCGGCTCGCCCATGAACACCATGTAGTTCACGAGGTCGGCGACCATCTGGTCATATTCGACGGTGCTCAGCTTGCCGGGCTTGTCGAGTTTCAGCGCCATCTCGGCCTTCTCGTATCCTGCCGCCTGAACCTTGCGCTCGGCCAGCACCTGTTCGCCCTGCAGTTCCCACAGCACATGCGGCATGCCGACGTTGGGATAGACCGTGTTGTTCCAGCCCGAGGGGCGCTCCGCATCGCGGTAGAAGCCGCGCAGGTAGCTGTAGAGCCAGTCCGCGCCGCTGCCGGCATGGGACGCACGCGAACGCGCGACCACGCTGAGGTCCGGCGGCGCCGCGCCGAACCACTCCCGCGCCTCGTTCGCGTTCATCGCGACCCGCATCAGGTCGCCGACCTTGACGCCGGTGAACACCAGGTTGTCGAGGATCTGCTGGTCGGTCAGGCCGATGTCCTTCAGGCGGTTGAAGCGCATGTAGTTCGCGCTGTGGCAGTTCAGGCAGTAATTGACGAAATGCCGGGCACCGCGCTGCAGCGAGGCCTGGTCGCTTTCATCGATCGGCGCGCGGTCCAGCTTGACGTCGGCGCCGGCGGCCAGCGCGATGGCCGGTGCGAACAGCAGTGCGGCTATGAAGGTCTTGAGTTTTTTCATGTTGTCGGCCATCACATGGTCACCCGGTCCGGTTCCGGCTTGGTCTTGTCCATCACCGAGTACCAGGGCATCAGCAGGAAAAACGCGAAATAAAGCAGCGTGCCGATCTGCGAAATCACGGTGCCGACCGGCGTCACCACCTGCACCCCGTAGTAGCCGAGGACGATGAAGGTGATCACGAAGATGGTCAGCGCGGTGCGGAACAGCCCGCCCTTGTAGCGGATCGACTTCACCGGGCTGCGGTCCAGCCAGGGCAGCAGGAAGAAGATCAGGGTGGCGGCGCCCATCATGACCACGCCCCAGACCTTGGCATCGAGCGCCAGCGGGCCGCCCTTCATCAGCACCACCACGACCAGGCCGATCGCCGCGGCGGCAAGCTTGACGCGGCCGTCGCGGGCGGTGAGCCAGATCAGCACGACGTAGGCGGCGACACCGATCGCGAGCACCAGCATGAACTCCTCGGTGATCGCGCGCAGGATCGAGTAATACGGCGTGAAGTACCAGACCGGCGCGATGTGCGGCGGGGTCTTCAGCGGATCGGCGGGGATGAAGTTGTTGAACTCCAGGAAGTAACCGCCCATCTCCGGCATGAAGAACACCACCGTGAAGAACAGGAACAGGAAGACCACGACGCCGACGATGTCCTTCACCGTGTAGTACGGATGGAAGGGGATGCCGTCCAGCGGCCGTCCTTTTTCGTCCTTGTGCTTCTTGATCTCGACGCCGTCCGGGTTGTTCGAGCCCACCTCGTGCAGCGCCATGATGTGCGCGGCGACGAGGCCCAGCAGCACCAGCGGCAGCGCGATCACGTGGAAGGCGAAGAAACGGTTCAGCGTCGCATCCGAGACGACGAAGTCGCCGCGGATCCAGGTCGACAGGTCTGGCCCGATCACCGGCAGCGCGTCAAACAGGTTGACGATCACCTGCGCGCCCCAGAAGGACATCTGGCCCCAGGGCAGCAGGTAGCCGAAGAAGGCCTCGGCCATCAGGCACAGGTAGATCAGCATGCCGAAGATCCAGATCAGCTCGCGCGGCTGGCGGTAGGAGCCGTACATCAGCCCGCGGAACATGTGCAGGTAGACGACGACGAAGAACGCCGAGGCACCGGTCGAGTGCATGTAGCGGATGAACCAGCCGCCGGGCACGTCGCGCATGATGTATTCGACGGAGGCGAAGGCTTCGGCCGCCGACGGCTTGTAATGCATCACCAGGAAAATGCCGGTGACGATCTGGATCACCAGCACCAGCATCGCCAGCGAGCCGAAGAAGTACCAGAAATTGAAGTTCTTCGGCGCGTAGTACTGCGACAGGTGGTCGCGCCACAGCGACATCAGCGGAAAACGCTGGTCAACCCAGGTCAGCGCGCCGCTGATCGGGCCATTGAGCGGGCCGGCGCCGCGGAACTGGACGGGTTCTTTAGGTGTGGATGCCATGTTGTCCTCAGGCTCCCTTCGAATCTTCGCCGATCAGGATGCGCGTGTCCGACAGGTATTTGTGCGGCGGCACCACCAGGTTGTCGGGCGCGGGACGGTTCTTGTAGACACGGCCGGCGAGATCGAACAGCGAGCCGTGGCAGGGGCAGTAGAAGCCGCCCTGCCAGTTGGGATCGAAGGCTTCCGCCTGCTTCGCGAACTTGTCGACCGGCGAGCAGCCGAGGTGGGTGCAGATGCCGACGACGACCAGGTACTCGTCCTTGATCGCGCGGGTCGCATTTGCCGCATAGGCCGGCTGCATCGGCTTCTTCGATTCCGGATCGGCCACGTTGGCGTCATTGCCGCGGATGGTGTCGAGCATTTCCTTGGTGCGGCGGACGACCCAGACCGGCTTGCCGCGCCACTCCACGGTGATGCGCTCGCCGGGCGCCAGCGCGCCGACATCGACTTCCACCGGCGCACCGGCCGCTTTTGCGCGTTCCGACGGCATCATGCTCGCCACGAACGGCACCGCCGCCGCGCCGGCCGCCACGCCGCCGGCCACCGTGGTGGCTGCGACCAGAAACTGCCGTTTACCCTGATCGGTATCTTTCTCGGACATGCCCGTAGTCCCCTCTGACTCTTGCGTCTGCGAAAAAGCGCATATTCTACACGCGGACACCCGGGAAAGTTAAGTGAAAACTGGAAATATGCAATTAATTCATGCGCTTATGAGTGAGGGCCATAAGCCGCTGACAGGCGCCGGCCTCAGGCAACGCGGGGAAACTCCAGGCTGACGATGGTGCCGCGCCCCTGCGCCGGCGCCTGGATGTCGACCCTGCCACCGTGCAGATGGGCGATTTCGCGGACTATGGCGAGCCCCAGCCCGCAGCCCTCGCCGCTTGCGCCGTCGGCGCGGTAGAAACGCTCGAACACCAGCGCCCGCTGGGCTTCCGGTATGCCGATGCCGTCATCCTCGACCCGCAGCACCGCGGCACCGCCCGCGCTCGCGGTCGACACCGTGATGCGGCCGCCGGAGGGCGTGTAGGCGACGGCATTGTCGATCAGGTTGGACAGCAGCTCCTTCAGCAGGAAAAAATCGCCGCGCAGCGGCGCCGCGCCGAGCTCGAGCCCGAGGTCGATCTTCTTGCGTATCGCGGCCGGCATCCAGCTCTCCGCGACCTCTTCGGCGACGCTGCGCAGGTCGATGGCCCGCATCGAATCAGCCTGCGCGAATCCCGCCTCCGCACGCGCCAGCGTCAGCAGCTGGTTGGCCAGCCGCACTGCGCGTTCGGTGGACAGGCCGAGCTCCCGCAGCACCCGCACATGCTCGGCAGGATCGGTCTGGCTCAGGCCGTACTCCACCTGCATGCGCAATCCGGCCAGCGGCGTGCGCAGCTGGTGGGCGGCGTTGGCCACGAACTGCTGCTGCGACTGCAGGGTGCGGTCAAGCCGCGCCAGCAGCTCGTTGAGTGCCAGCACCAGCGGGCGCACCTCCACCGGCGCGTGCTCCGGCGGGATCGGACGCAGATCGCGGTGCGAACGGGCCCCGATTTCCTCGCGCAGGTGCTCCAGCGGCTCCAGCCCCTTGCCGACGCCGAACATCACCAGCACCCCCACCGACACGATGAGCATCACCTCGATGGCGATCATGCCGGTCAGGATCTGCCGGGTCAGTTCGCCGCGCTTGTTCCCGGTTTCCGCGACCTGGACAATGGCATCGATGCCGCGCAGGTTGACCCGCATTGCCGCCACCCGGACCTGTTCACCGTCAATCCGGGCATCGTAGAGCAGCTCACCGGCATCGAAGGCCGCGCCGTCCGGCGGCCGCAACTGCGCGTCTCCGGCGATCAGCCGGCCGTTCCGGTCGTGGACCGAGTAGTAAATGCGGTCGAACTGGTCGGTGCGCAGCAGCATGTCCGCGGAATTCGAAAGCGCCTCCGGCTTGACGTCGGGGCGCGAATTGATCAGCCGCGTCAGCGACAGCGCGGTATCGACCAGCACCCAGTCATAGGCCGCCGTGACGGGTCGCAGCGCGAGCGCATGGCCGAACAGCGTGGCCACCACCAGCGCCAGCAGCAGCAGCACGGCCAGCCACCGGAACAGCAGGCGGCGGATGCTAAGCTGCGTCATCGGATGTCTTGTCGAGGTAGTAACCGAAGCCGCGGATGGAATGGATTTTCACGCCCGCCGGCCCCAGCTTGTTGCGCAGCCGCGAGATGTAGACCTCGACGACGTTCAGGTTCAGGTCCTCGTCGGCGCTGCTGATCGCCGACACGATCTGCTCCTTGCTGACGATCTTGCCGGCGCGAAGCACCAGGAATTCGAGCACGGCCCACTCCCGCGCGGTCAGCCGGACCGGGTTGCCCGCAACCCAGACGCGTTTTGCGGCAATGTCGACGGTGAGCTGTCCGTGCACGATCTGCGTCTCCGCCGTCTGCTGGCCGCGCCGGATCACGGCGCGCATCCTCGCCTCGAGCTCTATCAGCGAGAACGGCTTGATCAGGTAGTCGTCGGCGCCGAGGTCGAGCCCGTGCACGCGGTCGGTCACGGAGTCGCGCGCGGTCAGCACCAGCGCCGGCACATAACGCTCCCTTTGCCGCGCCCGGCGCAGCACCTCGAAACCGTCGATGCCCGGCAGCCCGATGTCGAGGATGACGAGGTCGTACTCTTCATGCGCCAGCAGCAGGTCAGCCTCGCGCCCGCTGGTTGCCAGCTCGACGCGGTAACCGGCCTGCTGCAGGTAACGGACCAGTCCGTCACCGAGGGCCTTGTCATCCTCCACGATCAGCACATGCATTCCGGAAATGCTCCCGCTTGTGTTTGGCGGAGGGTCGTAAACCTCCCGGCGGCATCACCGCGATGCCGTCATGGGCGCACTCTAATTCATCGCCCGGCACCGCAGCAAAAGCATCCGCGGCGGTTGCCGCCACGGCGCAACACCGTGTTCAGCTTCGCGCAAGCTTCGTCCGGAAACAGTGGGGATTCACCGACAACACCGCAGCGGATGCCGGTCGGAGGTGCGGGGACGGTCGGCCTACTGCGGCGGCGGATGCGGCATCACGCGCTGCCAGGCGGAAGCGCAGGTCTGCACATAGGGGTAATAGGCTTGCGAATCCGGGCAGTAATGCCAGGTCGGCGCTGCCCCGGCCTGGGGTGTCCCCTGGGTCTGGGCCGGCGGTACCGGGTTGCCGCGCTCGTCGTAGAACACCAGTGGCTCCCGCACGATCACACGCTCGCGCAACACCACCGGGGGTGCCGGATGGTAGTACGGATAGGAATGCGCGGACCACCAGGGTGCAAACACCACCGGCGCACCGATCATCACGCCCACCCGCAGCTTCGAATGGCCGCGGCCGCCATGGGCATCGGCCGGCAGGCTTGCCGCCATCGCCGTGGCAGCCAGGGTCAGCAACAGGGTCTTGCGCATGGACAGTTCCTCCTGCGTCCGGAATGCCGCCATGATAGCCCCGCCGGCGCCCGCGGATGGCGGCCAATTTGTTTCAGAATGTAACCGCCGCGCCGCGGGACGGCATTCAGGCCGGATTGTCGATGTCGATGAAGCGGTGCTGCAGCCCGAAGCGCTGAGCGAGGTGTTCGCCCAGTGCCTGCACCCCGTAGCGCTCGGTGGCATGATGGCCGGCGGCGATATAGGCCACGCCGGACTCGCGCGCGGCATGCACGGTCTGTTCCGAAATCTCGCCGCTGATGTAGGCATCCACCCCCAGTGCAATCGCCTGCTCGAACAGCCCCTGCGCGCCGCCCGTGCACCAGGCAATGCGGCGCAACGGCCGGGCGGAATCGCCGATCAGCAGCGGCCGCCGCGCCGTTTCCCGCTCGATCCGCTCGCCGAAACGGGCCAGCGTGGTTTCGTTCTCCAGGCTGCCGTGCACGCCGATGTCCTGCTCGCCGAAGCGCCCCGCGGGCGTCATGCCGAAGCGCAGCGCCAGCTGGACGTTGTTGCCGACTTCCGGATGGGCATCGAGCGGCAGGTGATAGGCGAACAGATTCAGGTCATGCGCGAGCAGCGCGGCGATGCGGCGGCGGCGCATGCCGGTGATGCGCCCGTCCTCGCCGCGCCAGAAATAGCCGTGGTGGACCAGCAGCGCATCGGCACCCGCAGCCACGGCCGCCTCGATCAGCGCCGAGGACGCGGTGACGCCGCTGACGACAGTGCGCACCTCGGCGCGCCCTTCCACCTGCAGGCCGTTTGGGCAATAATCCCGGAAATCAGGGACTTGCAGGTAATCCGCAAGATAAGCTTCCAGTGCAGCACGTTCCATGGCTTTCCATTCCTTCACCCGGCAGAGAACATTGTAACCGCGCCCCCGCGGCATCCTTCATGCGAAAACTCTGGTTGATCTTCTGTCAGACGGCGACCATCTGCCTTGCCGTGCTGTTTGTCGTCAGCACCCTGCGGCCGGACCTGCTCAACGGCAACTCCCCGGAAGGCGCGGTCATCACCACCGTCAGGCAGATGACCGGGGACGGCGGCGTGCCGCGCGCCGCCTCGTACAGCGATGCCGCAAAAAAAGCGATGCCGGCCGTGGTCAACATATTCACTTCGCAAGCGGTCAAACGGCAGCAGCACCCCCTGCGCAATGACCCGCTGTTCCGCTTCTTCTTCGGCGACCAGCCCGATGCCCAGGTCCAGCCCAGCACCAATCTCGGCTCCGGCGTCATCGTCAGTGAATCCGGCTACATCCTCACCAACAGCCATGTTGTCGATGCCGCTGACGGCATCGAGGTCGCGCTGGCGGACTCGCGGCGGGTCAACGCCAAGGTGGTCGGCACCGACCCCGAGTCCGATCTCGCGGTGCTGAAAATCGACCTGCCGAAACTGCCGGCGATCACCTTCAGCCAGCCCGACAGCGCGCGTGTCGGCGACGTCGTGCTCGCCATCGGCAATCCCTTCGGGGTCGGCCAGACGGTGACGCTGGGCATCGTCAGCGCGCTGGGACGCAGCCACCTCGGCATCAACACCTTCGAGAATTTCATCCAGACCGACGCCGCGATCAATCCCGGCAACTCCGGCGGCGCGCTGGTCGATGTCAACGGGCACCTGATCGGCATCAACACCGCGATCTACTCGAAAACCCCCGGCGGCGCCTCGCTGGGCATCGGTTTCGCGATCCCCGCCAGCACCGCGAAGTCCGTGATGGAACAGATCATCCAGAACGGCTCGGTGCAGCGCGGCTGGATCGGCGTGGGCGTGCAGGACCTGAACAAGGAAATCGCCGAATCATTCCGGATTCCCGGAACACGCGGCGCGCTGATCACCGAGGTGTTCCGCGGCACGCCGGCGGATCGCGGCGGCGTTCGTGTCGGCGACGTGCTGGTCGCCGTCGCCGGCACGCCGGTGACCGCCTCGGCGACCATGCTCAACCTGATCGCCGCGCTGGTTCCCGGCAGCCAGGCGACGCTGCGCGTGATGCGCGAAGCCAGGACGCTGGACCTCAAGGTCACCGTCGGCAAGCGGCCGAAACAGCCGCGGCGGGACATCGCCGAGTAAGGCCCGCAGGCCGGGCCTGCCGGCATCACCGGCGGCTGCGTTCCTCCGCCTCGATGCGGTCCAGTTCGGCGTCCTGCGCCGCGTCATCCGCCGTCCGGTAGTCATCGCTGTCACCGTCATCCGCCGCCGCCCGCGGCCTGGCGCCGACAAAACGCGCGGCGAACAGGCCCACCTCGAACAGCAGGCACATCGGGATCGCCAGCAGCAGCTGCGACACCACGTCGGGCGGCGTCACGATCGCCGCGATCACGAAGGCGATGACGATGAAATAGGGGCGTATCTCGCGCAACTGCTGCAGCGTGACGATGCCCATGCGCGTCAGCATCACCACCACGATCGGCGTCTCGAAGGTCAGGCCGAAGGCGAGAAACATGGTCAGCACGAAATTCAGGTAGTTCTCGATGTCCGGCGCCACCGAGATGCTTTTCGGCGCGATCTGGTTGATGAAGTGGAACACCGTGTTGAACACGAAGAAATAGCAGAAGGCGATGCCGATCACGAACAGCAGCGTGCTGGCCACCACCAGCGGCAGCACCAGGCGTTTTTCGTGGCTGTAGAGTCCGGGCGCGACAAAGGACCAGGCCTGGTACAGCGTGTACGGCAGCGTCAGCACGAAGGCCACCATCATCGCCACCTTGATCGGCACCAGGAAGGGC
>JAEYXO010000192.1 GCA_023431245.1 Pseudomonadota bacterium
CACCGGCGAGGTGACCTACGAGGCGGTCAACGGCATCGGCCGCGCGCCCTGCAAAAACATCCGCATCATCAACGCCACCTATTCGCAGGCGGGCATGTTCATGGTGCGCGCCGACAGCCCGTACAAAACCATCAGTGACCTCGCCGGCAAGACCGTGGTCTGGGGCGCGTCGAGCTCGGGCTTCGTCGTGCTCGCGCGTTACGTGATGGATGGCCTCGGCCTCGACATCAAAAAGGACTTTGACGCGCGGCTGCTGGAGAAAGCCGGCGACGGCCCGCCCCTGGTCAACTCGGGCGAGGCGGCAGCGATGTGGGGCGGCGGTGTCGGCTGGCCGCCCTTCATGGCCATTGCGAAGAATCCGAAGGGCATGCGTTTCATTTCACCCTCCGCGGACGAGATCAAGCGCATCCAGACCAAACACGTGTTCCTGAAACAGACCACGATGCCCGCGAGCAGCTATCCGGGGCAGACCGGGCCGGTCAATTCGGTGGGTTCATGGCCCTTCGTGCTGGCGCGGGCTTCGTTGCCCGATGATGTGGCTTACCGCCTGGCGAAGGCGCTGCACACCGGCCATGCCGCGCTGTCAGCGAAACTCGACCAGGCGCAGGAGTCGACGCTGCAGAACACCCTGGCCGCAGCGCCGACCCGGGACATGATTCATCCCGGGGTGCTGCAGTACATGAAAGAGATCAAGCTGATCTAGAAGCCGTAGAGCCGGGCAGGGTTGCCGACCAGCACCTGCTCGCGCTGTTTTTCATCCGGCACCCAGTCGAGCAGCAGGTCGGTCAGGTCGCCGTCATTGGGCATCGGTCCCTTGTGCATCACATGCGGCCAGTCCGTGCCCCAGATCACCTGCGCGGGGTTGGCTTTCATCAGCGCGTGGGCGTAGGGAATGGTGTCGGCATGCGGCAGCGGCTGCGCCGAGATGCGGTAGGGTCCGGTGAGTTTCACCCAGGCCTTGCCCGCCTGCATCAGCCGCAGCAGTGCCTGGAAACCGGCGTCGCCGGTGCCGGGATTGCCCTTCATGTAGCCCAGGTGGCCGAGCACGATGGGCACCGGGAAATCGGCGAAGCTCTGGTCGAGGTCCGGGAATTCGTTGGCGTGCATCAGGAACTCCATGTGCCAGCCCATGGGCTTGATGCGCGCGGCCAGCGGGCGCAGCACATCGAGCGGCAGCGTGCCCGGTTTGCGGTCTTTCACATCGACGATGTTCACCCGCACGCCGCGGATGCCGGCGGCATCCATTTTTTTCAGCTCGGCATCACTGATCGCCGGATCGACCACCGCGACGCCGCGCAGGCGCTGCGGATCGGCCTTCATCGCATCCAGCATCGCGGCGTTGTCGCTGCCGTAGACGCTGGGCTGGATCAGCACCGCGCGCTCAACACCGAGGGTGTCGAGCAGGTGGCGGTACTGCGCCGGCAGGCAGTCGGGCGGCGTGTAGACCCGTGCGGTCGAGTAGTCGTAACGCGCCGCCGGTCCCATCACATGCGCGTGGGTGTCGCAGGCCTGCGCCGGCATCCGGAACTTAGGCGGACGGGGATTGAAGTCCGGCGCCGCGCAGAGCGGCGCGGCGGTGGTCGGCGTATTCACGGACATTCTTATAAGTATTTGATTATATTGACATTTTTGTAGCTTAGGCCTTGAGGCCGGGCATCTCGAACTCGATCGCCTTGAGTTCGGCGGCGAGGGACGCGCGCTGCTCCTTCGACAGTTCCACCAGCGGCGGGCGCACGGTGCACCACTGATCGTCGCCGCTGTATTGCGCGATGCCGGCCTTCAGCGCCGCGATCATCACGTACTTGCTGTTGCCGAAGGTGCCGCGCACGACATCGAGCGCCTTCTGCTGGGCGTCGGCATCCGCGTTTTTCCATTCCCGGTAGAGCTTGTCGATCGGGCCCGGGTTGACGTTGGCGGTGGCCGAGATGCAGCCGGCGCCGCCGTTCCTCATGTTGGCGAGCAGGAAGGATTCGCTGCCGGCAAAGACGTCGAAGCCCTGCTTGGCGAAATTGTCGAGGAATACCTTCGTGTTGTTCCAGTCGCCCGAGCTGTCCTTCATGCCGGCGATATTGTCGGGGTACTGCTTCAGCAGGCGCTCGACCAGTTTCGGCGTGATGCCGACCACTGCGACCGGCGGGATGTGGTAGAGGTAGATGCGCAGGCGGCTGTCGCCGACGCGCTGGATGATTTCGGAGAAGTTGCGGTAGAGGCCCTCGTCGCTGACCCCCTTGTAGTAGAAAGGCGGCAGCATCAGCACGCCGGCGCAGCCGGCCTTGACCGCGTGCTCGGTGAGTTTCACCGAATCCGACAGCGCGCAGCAGCCGGTGCCCGGCATCATGCGTTGCGGATCGACGCCTGCGGCGAGCAGCGCATCGAGCAGCGCCAGGCGCTCGTTGACCGACAGCGAGTTGGCTTCGCTGTTGGTGCCGAAGCAGGCAAGCCCCGAACCCTGGGACACCAGCCATTTGCAGTGCGCGATGAAGCGCGCGGTGTCGGGGTTGAGGTCCTTGTCGAAGGGGGTGACCACGGGGGACAACACGCCCCGGATGCGTTGCGTCTTGCTCATGAGTGAATTCCTCGCTGGAAAAATGTTCCGGAGCCCTGCGGTCCGGGGGGTGATCCGGCGCGTTGCGCCAGCGCGGGGCATAGGATAGCACCGCGCCGGCGGTCTCCAAAGCCTGACCACCATCCGGTCGCGGGGCACGCCGTTCGCATTGTCAGTGCGGGGGGCTGTTGTTAAGCTTGCGGGCCGGTTGCGTGGCAGCCGCGTTCCAGAACAAAGAGGAGAAAGCTGATGAGGACATTGCTGATGGCGGCTGCGCTTGCGGCCGCCGTGCTTCCGGCTGCGGCCGTTCATGCCGCGGACTATCCGAACAAGGCCGTGCGCATGGTCATCGCGTTCACGCCCGGCGGGCCCAGCGACATCCTGTCGCGGCTGGTCGGCGCCAAGCTGTCGGAGCGCATGGGCCAGCCCGTCGTGTTCGACAACCGGCCCGGCGCCGGCGGCAATGTCGCCGGCGAAATCGTCGCCACCAGCCCGGCTGACGGCTACACGATCATGATTGCCAACAACAGCGTCCTTGCCGCCAATGCGTCGCTCTACAAAAGGATGACGTTCAACCCGGCCAAAGACCTGGTGCCGGTGGTGTGGGTGGCCTCGCAGCCGAACATCCTCGTCGTGCATCCCTCGGTGCCGGCGAAGTCGGTGAAGGAACTGGTTGCCCACCTGAAGGCGAATCCCGGCAAGCTCAACTACGCCTCGTCCGGCAGCGGCGCCGCGGCCCACCTCGCCGGCGAACTGTTCAAGAGCATGACCAAGACCGACATGGTGCACATCCCCTTCAAGGGCGCGGCACCCGCGATCACCGATGTGCTGGCCGGGCGCAGCCAGATGATTTTTGCGACGGCGCTGTCGGTGAAGGCGCACCTCGATGCCAACCGGCTGCGGCCGCTGGGCGTGACCACGCTGGAGCGCATGGACACCATGCCGGACATTCCGACCATTGCCGAATCCGGCGTGCCCGGCTTCGAGGCCTCGACCTGGCACGGCCTGGTTGCCGTCGCCGGCACGCCGCGCGCGGTTCAGGCGAAATTGAACAGCGAGGTCAATGCCGTGCTGAAGGATCCCCAGGTCAACAAGTTCCTCGTCAGCCAGGGTGCGATCGTCCGCGGCGGCACCGCGGAGCGTTTTGCCGCGCATATCAAGGCCGAAATCCCGAAGTGGGCCAAGGTGATCAAGGAGTCGGGGGCGCGGGCGGATTGAATTATCGGGGCGTGATCAAGTAGTTGGGTGATCAAGTGATCAAACCAATTGGCTACTCAATCACCTGATCACTGAATCGCCTGAAGCAACAACCAGACAACGGAAAATCCATGGCCACACTGAAAGTGCTGGGCGCCGGCCCGGTCAAACGCGGCATCACGCAGATCGCGGCGGAGTTTGCCAAGGCCCGCGGCCACCGGGTCGACGTGGAATTCACCGGCGCACCGACGGTGCGCGAGCGTGTCCTTGCCGGGGAGGCGGTGGACGTTGCCGTGGCGCCGGCGGCGACGATGGATGAATTCGCCGCCGCGGGGCGCATTGCCGCTGCGACGCGCCCGCAGCTGGGCCATGCGCGCATGGGGATGGCGATGCGCAAAGGCGCCCCGGCGCCCGATTTCTCCACTGCGGAATCCTTCAGGAAGGCCATTGCGGCCGCCGATGCCGTCGTCGCCAATGTAGCGAACAGCGGCAACTACGTGGCGAAACTGCTGGAGCAGCAGGGTTTTGCCGCCGACAAGGTCCGGCGCCAGCCGGATACGGTGAAGGTGATGGACCTGGTCGCAGGTTCGGCGGACAGGCTGTTCGGCGCCGGACAACTGCCGGAAATCCGCGAACTGATCGACAAGGGCGTCGCGATCGAACTCGCCGGTCCGCTGCCGGATGCCCTGCAGAGCGTGACCGCCTACGATGCCGCGGTCGCGGT
>JAEYXO010000380.1 GCA_023431245.1 Pseudomonadota bacterium
CTCGACGACATCGGCCTGACGCTGGGCCACGCCGACGAGATCCGTGCCTTCGAAGCGAAACACAAGGCGGCCCAGCCCTGGCTGTTCGCCTGATCCAGACTTCCAGTCCGAACGGAATCACGATGAAAATTGCAGTACTTGCCGGTGACGGCATCGGTCCCGAAATCGTCGGCCAGGCACTGAAAGTGCTGCGCCGCCTGGCGGAAGACGGCCTCAAGCTCGAAATGGAAGAGGCGCCCTTCGGCGGTGCCGGTTTTGACGCCCACGGCGATCCCCTGCCGGAGCCCACGCTGAAGCTGGCGAAGGCCGCCCACCCCGTGCTCTGCGGCGCGGTCGGCGGCCCGAAATACGACGCGCTGCCGCGGCCGCAACGGCCGGAGCAGGGCATCCTGCGCATCCGTAAGGAGCTCGGCCTGTTTGCCAATCTGCGCCCGGCGGTGCTGTACCCGGAGCTGGTGCATGCATCGACGCTGAAGCCGGAAGTGGTGTCGGGGCTGGATCTGATGATCATCCGCGAGCTGACCGGCGACATCTACTTCGGCGAGCCGCGCGGCCGCCGTGACAACGCGCGGGGCGAGCGCGAAGGCTACGACACGATGCTCTATTCGGAGCCGGAGATCCGCCGCATCGCCGAGGTCGGTTTTCAGGCTGCGCTGAAGCGCGGCAAAAAACTGTGCTCGGTCGACAAGGAAAACGTGCTCGAGACCAGCCGCTTCTGGCGCGAGATCGTCAACGACGTGGCGAAGAAGTATCCGCAGGTGGCGCTGTCGCACATGTACGTGGACAACGCGGCGATGCAATTGGTGAGGAACCCCAAGCAATTCGACGTCATTGTCACCGGCAACATTTTCGGCGACATCCTGTCCGATGAGGCCTCGATGCTGACCGGCTCGATCGGCATGCTGCCCTCGGCCTCGCTGAACTCCGGCGGTGCCGGACTCTACGAGCCAATCCACGGCTCGGCTCCGGATATTGCCGGCAAGAACATCGCAAATCCGCTGGCCACCATCCTGTCCACGGCGATGATGCTGCGCTACACCTTCAACAAGGACGAGTGGGCCTATCGTATTGAAGCAGCAGTGAAAAACGTGCTCGCTTCGGGGTATCGCACGCCGGATATCGACGAGCCGGGTGCGAAAAAGGTCGGCACGGTCGAAATGGGTGATGCAGTAGTCGCGGCGCTCTGATTGGTTTAGAGTAATACTTTGTTTTTAAAGGTGTTTGCATGAAACAGGTCGGAATCATCGGATGGCGGGGCATGGTTGGCTCCGTACTCGTCGAACGGATGCTGGCGGAGCATGACTTTGATCTCGTCACTCCGACCTTCTTTTCGACTTCCCAGGCCGGGGGCAAGGGGCCGGACATCGGCCGCGCGACCGGGCCGGTGGCCGATGCCAACAACATCGACGCGCTGGCGAAGATGGATGTACTGATTTCCTGCCAGGGCGGTGACTACACCAACGCCATCTTCCCGAAGCTGCGCGCTGCCGGCTGGGACGGTTACTGGATTGATGCTGCCTCGGCACTGCGCATGCAGCCGGATGCGGTGATCATCCTCGATCCGGTCAATCGCGATGTCATCGACGCCGCGCTGGCGAAGGGCGTGAAAAACTACATCGGCGGCAACTGTACCGTGAGTCTGATGCTGATGGCGCTGGGCGGGCTGTTCAAGGCCGGCCTGGTCGAATGGCTGACCGCGATGACCTACCAGGCGGCTTCCGGGGCCGGCGCGGCGAACATGCGTGAACTGGTGGCGCAGATGGGCGCGGTGCATGCGGTGGCGAAGCCGCTGCTCGACAAGCCGTCCTCGGCGATTCTCGAACTGGACCGCGTGGTGGCCGACACCCTGCGCAAGGGCGCGATTCCGACCGAAAACTTTGGCCATCCGCTTGCCGGCAGCCTGCTGCCCTGGATCGACAAGGATCTCGGCAACGGGCAGAGCAAGGAAGAGTGGAAGGGCATGGCCGAAACCAACAAGATCCTGGGCCGCGAGGCGAATCCGCTGCCGGTGGATGGCGTCTGCGTGCGCATTGGTGCGATGCGCTGCCACAGCCAGGCTTTGACGCTGAAGCTGACCCGGGATGTGCCGCTGGCGGAAATCGAACGCCTGCTTGCCGGCGCCAACGACTGGGTCCGGGTGATTCCCAACGAGCGCGAAGCCACGCTGCGCGAACTGACGCCGACGGCAGTCACCGGTACCCTGACGGTGCCAGTCGGGCGCCTGCGCAAGCTGCCGATGGGGGGCGAGTATCTCGCGGCCTTCACGGTAGGCGACCAGCTGTTGTGGGGGGCGGCCGAGCCGCTGCGCCGCATGCTGCGTATAGTGCTGGAGTCGGGTGCTGCGGCGCGTCATCGCCCGGCAACAAATGTTCCGGTAAGTGCATGACGCTGCAGGGAGGCGATCGTCGCGGTGGAGGGCGTGCCCGGACAGGTTTGAGCCGGAAAATCCTTTAAAAATATGTGGTTGGGCGGCAACATTAGAGGTTTTGTTAGCTTGCATGGCTAACTGATTGATGCTAACTTTCTTGTCCCATAAAAAAACGATACGGGAGCGGTTCGTGCGCACTTTCTCTCTTGGCAAGGCACTGGCTGTGACAATGCTGCTGCTCGCGCCGTGGATGGCGCACGCAGCCGGTCTCGGACGGCTCACCGTGCAATCGAGTCTGGGTCAACCGCTGAGCGCGGAGATAGACCTGGTGGCGGTCAGGGGCGACGAAGCCTCGACGCTCACGGTTCGCCTGGCATCACCGGATGCCTATCAGCAGGCCAACCTGCAATACAACGCCGGTGTGACCGGTCTCAAGCTGAGTATCGAACGGCGGTCAAACGGCCAGTCGTATATCAAGGTCATCGGTTCCCGTCCGCTGAACGAGCCTTTTGTCGACCTGCTGATCGAGCTGTCATGGTCCGGCGGCAGGATCGTGCGCGAGTACACCGCGCTGCTGGACCCGCCGGGTTACGGACAGCAGGCACAGGCCCTCGCGGCGCCGGCGGTTGCTCCGGCTGCACCTGTATCGAAACCGATTGCGGCGGCCCCGGCAGCGCCGGCGCCTGCTGCTGCACCTGCGCCGGCTGCTGCAGCGCCGGGCGCGCAGGAATACGGGCCGATTGCCAAGGGTGAAACCCTCGGCAAGATTGCCGCAAGCCTCAAGCCGCAAGGGGTTTCGCTGGAGCAGATGCTGGTCGGTCTTTACCGCAGCAATCCCGACGCATTCATCCGCAACAACATGAACCTGGTCAAATCCGGCCGCATCCTGCGGGTGCCGGATGCGCAGGAACTTGCCGCGATTTCGCAGGGTGAGGCTGTCAAGGAATACCGTGCGCAGGTCGCCGACTGGCGGGCCTACAGCGGCCGGATTGCCGACGCCGCAGGCCAGGCCCCGGAAGGCGGCAGCACCGCGCGCGGCCGCATCACGGCAAAAGTGGATGATCCGGCGGCAGCGGAGAGCAAGGATGTCGTCAAGCTGTCCAAGGGCGAGCCCGGCAAGGGCGGCAAGCCGCTGACGGGCGAGGCCAAGGCGCGCGCGCTGCAGGAAGAACTGATTGCGCGCAACAAGGAACTGGCCGAGGCGAACGAGCGGATCGCCCAGCTTGAGAAAACGATCAAGGACTCGCAAAAACTTGCCGAACTGAAGAGCCCGGGCCTGGCTGCCGCGCAGCAAAAGGCCGAAGCGGTCAAGGCGGACGCTGCCAAGGCGGCGAAGCCGGAGCCGGTCAAGCCTGAGCCGGCAAAACCCGCGGAAAAGTCTGCGGAGCCGGCCAAGGATGCTGTCGCGAAAACAGATCCGGCCAAACCTGAAGCACAACCCGAAGCCAAAGCTGCTGCACCGGCGGCCGATGCGAAACCGGATGCGGCTGCACCGGCAGCCGACAAGCCGGCGGAAGAAGCAAAGCCCGCGCCGAAACCGAAGCCCAAGCCGGTTCCGCCGCCGCCTCCGCCTCCGCCACCTGAGCCGACCATGATGGACATGGTCATGGACAACCTGCCGCTGGTCGGCGGTGGTCTCGGCGTGCTGGTGCTGGGCGGTCTCGGCATGGCGGTGATGCGCCGTCGCCGCGCCCGCGCCGCGGACGATGATATAGAAGCGGTGGCCCCGACGTTCGCTGCTGCCGCAGGCACTGCGGCCATGGCCGCGGCCGCCGAGGAATCCAGGGCGGATGCGCCGGCGGTTGCCGCCGCTCCGGCAACGGATGAGGTGGATCCGGTGCAGGAGGCCGAGGTCTACATCGCCTATGGCCGCGATGGACAGGCCGAGGAAATCCTCAAGGAGGCGATGGCCCGTGATCCCGCGCGTGAAGACGTGCAGGTGAAGCTGGCCGAGGTCTATTCCGCGCGCCAGGACAGCGCGTCGTTTGAAACGGTTGCGCAGTCGGTCAACAGCCTGACTGGCGGTTCCGGAGACAACTGGATCAAGGTCGCGGCGATGGGCTATGCGCTCGACCCGGGCAATCCCCTGTATGCGGCCGGCAAGGATGTCGCGCCGGCGGTGGAAGTGTCGGAGAGCGCGACCAGCACCGATCTGGATTTTGATCTCGGCGGCGAAAGCAACAGTGTGCCGGATATCTCGCTTGATGCCGATACGGCAACGGGACAGTCAACCGAGTTCAGCGGCACCATGCAGATGGCAGCCGCTGCGGATGCCGGCGTGCCGCCGGCCGAACCGGCGATGACCGAGTTCAATCTGGATCTCCCGCAGCCCGGCGCACAGACTGACATTGCCCTGGAAGCGGCGCCTGCCGAGGCGAGTTCGATCGATTTCAATATCGAGTTGCCCGCGATTGATGTGCCCGCGGCCACACCCGCTCCCGCCACGCCGGCCCCGGCCGCGGATGCAGGCCTCGATTTCAAGATTGATGTCGGCGACCTCAACATCAACCTCGATGATCCGTCGACCACGGCCACACCGGCTGCCGACAAGGACAGCCACTGGTATGACGTCCAGCAGAAATTCGATCTGGCCAAGGCCTACCAGGAGATGGGTGACAACGACGGCGCCCGGGAAATCCTCCAGGAAGTCCTGAAGGAGGGCGATACCGAGCAGAAGGACCAGGCGCAGAAACTGCTCAGTTCACTCGGCTGACGGCAGCATCAGGCGTTATCATGAACCGCGGCAGCGCTCCTGCCGCGGTTTCTTTTTCCGGGGCGGGCTGTGGCAATCCTATCGGAGGCAAGGCGCGTGAGAATGGCGCTGGGCATTGAATACGACGGCGGCGGATTCTGCGGCTGGCAGACCCAGGCCGGCGGCTGCGCCGTGCAGGACCGTCTGGAGCAGGCCTGCGCGGCCATTGCCGGCGTCCCGGTCAAAACCGTCTGTGCCGGGCGCACCGACGCCGGCGTGCATGCGCTGGGCCAGGTGGTGCATTTCGACTGCGCCGTGGAGCGTCCGGCCAGCGCCTGGGTGCGCGGCGTCAATGCGATGCTGCCACCGGGGCTGGCGGTGACTTGGGCGCAGCCGGTCGCCGACGATTTCCACGCGCGTTTTTCGGCGCTGTCACGGTCGTACCGCTACGTGTTGTTGAATGACCCGGTGCGTCCGGCCGCTGATCACGGCCGCGTCGGCTGGTTTCACATGGCACTGGATGTCGGGCGGATGCGCGAGGCTGCGGCCTGCCTCGTCGGCGAGCACGATTTCAGCGCGTTCCGCGCCGCGGAGTGCCAGGCGCAGTCCCCGGTGAGGACGCTGCAGGAACTGACCGTGATGCAATCCGGACCGTACGTGATCTTCGGATTCCGCGCCAACGCCTTCCTGCACCACATGGTCCGCAACATCGTCGGCAGCCTGGTTTATGTCGGCAAGGGCAAACACCCGCCGCAATGGATGGCCGAAGTACTCGAGGGGCGTGACCGCTCACGGGCGGCGCCGACCTTTGATGCCTCGGGCCTGTACCTGGCGCAGGTTGAGTATGCGCCGCACTGGGGATTGCCCGTGCCGCGCCTGCATTCGCCGCAACTCGCCCATGCGGAGCTGCAATAGGATGAAAACCCGGATCAAGATCTGCGGCATCACCCGTGTCGAGGATGCGCTCGCTGCCGCCCGCCTGGGCGCGGACGCCGTCGGCCTGGTGTTCTATGCCGGCAGCCCGCGCGCGGTCACACCGCAGCGCGCGCGTGAAATCATCGATGCGCTGCCGCCGTTCGTTGTCCCGGTCGGCCTGTTCGTCAATGCCGACGCCGCAGCTGTCCGCGACACCCTGGCCGCCGCGCCGGTGCAGCTGCTGCAGTTCCACGGTGAAGAGACGCCGGATTTCTGTTCCGGTTTCGGACGGCCTTTCCTGCGCGCCCTGCGGGTCAGGCCGGGGGGCGATTTGTTACAATATGCGTGCGAATTTCATGCCGCCAAAGGCCTGTTGCTGGATGCCTGGGTCGAGGGTGTGCACGGGGGCACCGGAGCGACATTCGACTGGTCGCTGATACCGCCTGATCTGCCGCTGCCCGTGATCCTGTCGGGCGGCCTCAATCCTGACAACGTGGAGCAGGCGGT
>JAEYXO010000206.1 GCA_023431245.1 Pseudomonadota bacterium
GTAGGTGCCGGAGACGATGCGCTCGGACAGCCGGGCCGCAATTTGCTCCGGCAGGGACTGTGTCAGCGGTGCCGCCTGACGCGGCAGCGTGAACATTTCGGCAGCGGACATGGGCGGGGCCATTCAACGAAGAGGTGACGAAACCAATGATACGACAATACCCAGCGTTTGTATTATTGTCAACAATCTTCTTGACAACAATATAGGTCCAAGCATAGCATTCTGCGCAGAGACTATTTACCCATTCCCGAGGAGCAGCCATGGCCCGCATCGAAGTCAAATCCGAAATCACCGGTACCGTCTGGCAATTGAAAGCCAAGCCCGGCGACAAAGTCGAGGGCGGAGACGTCCTGATCGTGATCGAGTCCATGAAAATGGAAATTCCCGTCATCACCGAGGATGGCGGCACGGTCACCGAAATCCTGGTCAAGGAAAAGGATCCCGTGTCCGAGGGCCAGGTGGTTGCCATCATCGAAGAGTAAGTGTTTGCCCAAGGTTTAAAAGCGGGCGCACACTTACATTATAACTTATTGATTTTAAACAATACTTATATTCTGGCCGGATGAGCTGGCAACCCGAGATCGACGAACTGCAGCGGCGCCGGACTCTCGCTGAAGCCTGTGGCGGACCGGAAGCCGTGGCCCGGCACCACGCCCAAGGCAAGCTGACGGTGAGGGAACGCGTGGCGGCACTGGCCGATCCGGGATCGTTCCGCGAAGTCGGCAAGCTGGCGGGAAAAGCCAGCTACGACGCGGCCGGCCAATTGAAGGCTTTCGAACCGGCGCCCTATGTCATGGGTCTGGCGCGCATCAACGGCCGGCCGGTGGCGATTGGCGGCGAGGACTACACCATCCGCGCCGGCACTGGTTTCGGCAGCGACCGCCGCAAGGGCGGGCAGGGCGGCTTCATCGAAGACCTCGCTTTCGAGTACCGCATTCCTTTGGTCAACCTGATCGACGGTACGGGCGGCACGGTCAATACCGCCAAGCGCAAGGGTTATACGGTCGTCCCCGGCTACGGTCAGGACGGCATCGAGCGTTCGGTCGAACTCCTGGGCCTGGTGCCGGTGGTGTCGGCGGTGATGGGCACCACGGCGGGTGGCCCGTCGATGCGCGCGATCCTGGCGCACTGGTCGATCATGGTGAAGGGCACCGGACAGATTTTTGCCGCGGGTCCGCCCGTGGTCGAACGCGCATTCGGCGAGAAGCTGCACAAGGACGAACTGGGCGGCACCCGGGTTGCCGTCGATACTGCCGGCACCATCGACAATGTCGCCGGGAGCGAGCAGGACTGTTTCGAGCAGATCCGCCGCTTCCTGTCCTACATGCCGCAGAACGTGTGGGAACTGCCGCCGGTGGAGAACAACGGCGATCCGGTCGACCGCTGCGAGGACGCGCTGGCGAGCATCGTGCCGCGCTCCAACCGCCAGGCCTACAACATGAAAAAGCTGGTCGGCATGATCGTCGACCGCGATTCCCTGTTCGAGATCCAGCCGACCTTCGGCAAGGCCGTGATCACCGCGCTGGCGCGCATGAACGGCAAGGTGGTCGGCATCATCGCCAGCAACCCGATGGTCGGCGGCATCATGGACGTCAAGGCGGCGCGCAAGCAGGGCCATTTCGCCGAGCTTTGCGACATGTTCAACATCCCGATCATCCTGTTCGCGGACATTCCCGGGCTGATGGTCGGCCGCGAGTCGGAAGCCGACGCGATCCTGCGCGAGGGCGTACGCACCCGCTACATCCTCGGCAATGTGAAAGTGCCGATGTTCACGGTGATCGTGCGCAAGTGCTACGGCGTCGCCGGCGGCGGCTTTATCGACCGCGCCGGACTCAATTTCAAGATTGCCTGGCCCTCGGGTGAATGGGGTTCGCTGCCGGTTGAAGGCGGGGTGAAGGCGGCGTACCGCCGCGAAATCGAAAGCGCGCCCGACCCCGTCGCCCGGGAACGCGAGATCGAGGCTGAACTGAAACAGCTCGCCTCGCCCTTCCGCACC
The DNA here is from genome assembly GCA_023431245.1 of Pseudomonadota bacterium. GTDB lineage: Bacteria > Pseudomonadota > Gammaproteobacteria > Burkholderiales > SG8-41. The sequence continues at coordinate 1,997 of JAEYXO010000206.1, forward strand.
GCCGAAGCCTTCGCGATCGAGGATCTGATCGATCCGCGCGAGACCCGCCCTTACCTGTGCCAGTTCATCGACGCGCTACAGGGGCGGCTGGCCAGCCAGCTCGGCCCCAAATATCGCGCCGGCGTGCGGCCATGACGGCAGAACAGCCGAAAGCGGCCGCAGGCTGAAGTTTTTGACCTTGTCTTGATTTGATTCGAAAGCACAACATGGCTCACGAAGCACTCTTGCAGGAATACGAAGCCCGCCGCGCCAGGGCGCTGGCCGGTGGCGGCGAGGAAAAATATGCCAAACGAACCGCCAAGGGCATATGGAACGCGCGCCAGCGCATCGACTACCTGATGGATCCCGGCTCCTTCATCGAGTCCGGACTGTTCGGATCCTCGGCGGTGTATCCGGAGATGGAGGGTGAAACCCAGACCGACGGCAAGCTGGCCGGCTTCGGCCGCATCGACGGCCGCGACGTCTGCCTGGTGGTCAACGATTTCACGGTGAAGGGCGCCTCCACTTCGGCCACCAACAGCAAGAAGATCGCGCACATGAAGCGCACCGCGATCGAGCGCGGCATGCCGCTGGTGCTGATCGGCGAATCCACCGGTGCGCGGCTGCCTGACGCGATGGGTTCGCGCGGCATGGGGCTGCTGCTCGGCAACGACAACACCCAGTTCCGCCGCCTGCGCGAGGTGCCCACCGCCGCGGCCGCCTTCGGTCCCTCCTTCGGCTCCTCGACCTGGCTGATGTGCCAGTCCGATTTCGCGATCATGCACAAGAGCGCGATCATGGCGGTGTCGAGTCCCGGCCTGGTGTCGATGGCGCTGGGCGAAAAGGTGTCCGCCGAAGAGCTGGGCGGCTGGCGCCTGCATGCGGAGACTACGGGGCTGATCGACCAGTTTGCCGACACCGAGGAAGAGGTGTTCGACCAGATCAGGAAATTCCTGTCGTACATGCCCAATCACCACAGGGAGGCCCCGGCCGACGCGCCGGTGCCGGCGGGTTCCGGCGCCGACATGCACAAGGTGTTCGACATCCTGCCGGAGAGCCGCACCCAGGTCTACGACATGAAGCGCGTGATCAAGTGCATCGTCGACAAGGACTCGCTGTTCGAGATGAAGCCGCGTTTCGGCAAGAGCGCGGTCACCGCGCTGGCGCGGCTGGGCGGCAAGTCGGTCGGCATCATCGCCAACAACCCGCTGCACCGCGGCGGCGCGCTCGATGCCGACGCCTGCCGCAAGATCGTCGATTTCATCGTGATGTGCGATTCCTTCAACATCCCCTTCGTGATGCTGGTCGACACCCCGGGCTTCCAGATCGGCACCGAGGCGGAACGCGCCGGCGC
>JAEYXO010000247.1 GCA_023431245.1 Pseudomonadota bacterium
AATGCGCTGCCGATGTACCACATTTTCGGCCTGGTGGTCGGCACGCTGATGCCGCTGCTGACCGGCACCCGGCTCTTCCTCTACACCAATCCGCTGCATTACAAGGTGATTCCGGAATACGCCTACACCCGCGACTGCACCTACATCTTCGGCACCAGCACCTTTCTCGGCAATTACGCGCGCCAGGCCCATCCCTACGATTTCTACCGCATGCGTTTTGTCATTTCCGGCGGCGAAAAGCTGCACCCGGAGGTCGCGCAGCTGTGGTTCTCGAAGTTCGGCCTGCGCGTGCATGAGGGCTACGGCGCCACCGAATGCGGCCCGGCAATGGCTTTCAACGCGCCCCTGGGCTACCGGGCGGGGACCGTGGGCCGTTTCCTGCCCGGCATCGAATACCGGGTGGTGCCGGTGCCCGGCATCGAGCAGGGCGGCGTGGTCCACGTGCGCGGTCCCAACCTGATGCAGGGGTACTTTTTCCACGAACAGCCGGGCGTGCTGCAGCCGCCGCGCTCGGAAGTCGGCGAGGGCTGGTACAACACCGGTGACGTGGTCAGTGTCGATGCCGACGGTTTCGTCACGGTGCTCGGCCGCGTCAAGCGTTTTGCCAAGATTGCCGGCGAAATGGTGTCACTGGAGCGCGTCGAAACCATCGCCTACCATGCCTCGCCGGGGTTCAAGCATGCCGCAGTCGTCGAAATGACACGTTCCGGGGAAAGCACGGTGCTGCTGACCACCGATCCCGCGCTAGACCGCATCGCGCTGCAGCAGGCGGCGCGGCAGATCAATGCCCAGGAGCTGGCGGTGGCGCGGCGGGTGGTGAAGGTCGACAACCTGCCGCTGCTCGGTTCGGGCAAGATCGATTACGTGACGCTGAAGGAAATGGTGGTCCTGTGACGGCTGCGGCGCCCGGGAATCCGGTGGTGATTGCGCAGTTTTCCGATCTGCATGTCACGGCCGGAGCGCGCAACGATTTTGGCGTCGAAACCATCGGCGGGCTGGAGCGCTGCATCCGCCACCTCGGCGCGCTCGACAGACCGCCCGACCTGCTGGTGGCAAGCGGCGATCTGGTGGATCTCGGCTTGCCTGAGGAATATGCCAGGCTGCGCGAACTGCTGGCTGCGGTTGCCGTGCCGCTGTGCCTGATGCCCGGCAATCACGACCGTCGCGCACCGTTGCGGCAGGTTTTTGCCGGTCACGACTATCTCGGCGACGGCCGCATGCACTACCATCGCGACGTGCGCGGGCTGCGGGTGATTGCGCTGGACAGCGTGATCGAGGGGCGGGACGGCGGCGACCTCGACGAGCCCCAGCTGCGCTGGCTCGACGGCGTGCTGGCGGAGCAGCCGGCCATGCCGGCGCTGATATTCATGCATCATCCGCCGGCGGCAACCGGGTTTTCGCGGATGGACCGCATCGCCATGGCGCCCGAGAGCGCGGAGCGGCTGGGTGCCGTTGTCGAGCGTCATCCCCAGGTCAAGGCCGTGCTCTGCGGGCACGTGCACCGGGGGGTGCAGGGATTGTGGCGTGGCGCGCTGCTGTCGGTCTGTCCGAGCACCGCGTTCCAGGCGAAACTGCGGCTGGGGGCGGGGCGCTTCGAGGCCGATCTGAACGAGGCTCCGGCCTACCAGTTGCATCATTGGGATGGCCGGGCGCTGGTCACGCACACGGTTACTGTCTAGGGAGAACCACGATGGCGCAGATGCAGGCGGATGGCGGCAAACAGCCGGTGCTGGTATGGGATGTCGCGGTCAGGGTGTTCCACTGGTCCCTGGTGCTGCTGCTGGGGTTTTCGTGGCTGTCGGCCGAAATGGACTGGATGGACTGGCATTTCTATTCCGGTTACACGGTGCTGGCCCTGATCCTGTTCCGGATACTCTGGGGTTTCGCCGGCAGCACCCATGCACGTTTCAGCGATTTCCTCTATGGACCTTCAGCGGTCTTCGCCTACCTGCGCACACTGCCTTCGCGCACCGCGGCGAAGTTCGCGGGGCACAACCCGCTGGGCGGCATCAGCGTCGTGCTGATCCTGCTCTGCGTGCTGGTCCAGGCGGGAACGGGGATGTTTGCCAACGACGACATCCTCTATGAGGGGCCGCTCTACAAGCATGTCAGCAAGGACCTCAGCGACTGGCTGACCACCATCCACAAATACAATTTCAATCTGCTTCTTGCGCTTGCAGGCGTGCATGTGGCCGCCGTGCTCTATTACCTGTTCTGGAAATCCGAGAACCTGGTCAAGCCGATGTTCACCGGCCGCAAGCAGCTGCAGCCGGGCACCGCGCCGGCGCATGCGCGGGTGCGCGGCCCGGGGCTTGCCGCGGTGCTGCTCGCCGCCTGCGCGGGGGTGGTGTGGTTTCTCGTCAACAGCTGAACTCCGCGGCTGCATGAAAAAAGCCGCCCGCGGGCGGCTTTTTTCTTCGCGGCTTCGCGCTGTCAGGCCTTTTTGCGGTTTTTTTCCAGCCAGCCGTCGACCAGGGCGACGGTCTGGTCGACCACATCCAGTTGCATGCCCTTCTGGGCGGCTATGGTCTTGACCAGGCGGTCGACGCGTTCGATGTTCGGCGCGCCTGCGGCCAGCGCGCGCGCCGCCGACGACGGGCTGCCCAGCGACAGTGCGGCGTTGGCGTATTTCTCGAAAGGCACCATGTCCTTCTCGCTCGAGCCCAGGGATACGCACAGCCGGACCACCCATTCATAGACGGCGCGCGAGGCGGCGAGGTCCGAGTGCACCGCCTCCTTGATCGGCCGCATCGCATCCTTCTGCACGCAGCGGTAGTTGCCGGCGATCAGCATCGCCCACTTGGCGAGCGGCACAAACACCGAATCGTGCACCTTGAGCTTGACCGGCAGTTCGATCTTCGTGCCGTCCCCGGCGTCGAAACGCACGGCCTCGATATCGGCCTCGAGCTGGCGCAGGATCGCGGTGTGTGCATCGGAATCGAAACGCGCGGATTTGAAGTTGGTCGGCAGCCGCACCTGCAGCACGTTCACCTTTTCCTCGGGCGGCCGGAAGGCCTGGGGGTCGGGACTGCACAGCGTCAGTGTCTTCGGATCGAAGCTGTCCCAGACCGATGCGTCGGTGTAGCAGTCGCGGCAGGCGTTGGCGTCGAGGCCGGGAATGCGCTTCAGGTAGGGCAGCGGTGGCATGTTCATGATCGACATGCAGGGCACCCGCGATTTGGCGACACGGTCCAGCAGTTCACGCACGCCCGGCGAACGGTACTGCGGCTCCTGCATCGCCAGCACGATCAGGTCGTACTCGGCGGGGTCCGCGGACTCGGGGCCGCCGGCCGACAGTTTTCCCGGCAGTTTCCGCGAGCTGATTTCAACCAGGCCTTCGCGCCCCTTGACCGGCATGCGTACGATGGCGCCTTCCGCGTTGAACAGTTCGGCCTCGGCCGGCAGGCAGATCATCTTGACGGTGTGCCCGGCGAGCAGCAGCTTGGTGGCCAGCAACGAGCCGTAGGAGGCGCCAAGGATCAGGATCTTGTAGGTACGCATGCAATACTTTCCTCTTGTGGAATGGCAGAACGGTGATGACGCTTGCAGGCAGGGTCATGGGTTGGAAACTTCGCAAGCCTGCGGCAGCAGCAATGGTAGTCAGTTAGGCACAGCCGTGCAATCACGCCCCACCAGATGAAATGCGGCGACGGCTGCAATGGCGCTCCGGTCGCGCCGCAGTGCAGCAACGATGCCCGCATGGATGGTGCGCCGGAGGTGCTGCAGCATGGACGGGCGTGCGCATGCGGCGCCGGTCCCGTCACTCGGCTTCGATCAGTCCCAGCCTGCCGTTGTGGGAGCCCGTGTACCACAGCCGTCCGGAACCGTCCGGCGTCAGTTTGCGGATGCCGGCATTGCCGGTGGGCAGGCGTATGGTCTGCATGATTTCGGTGCCCGGTTCGAGGCGGACCACGGTGTCACGCTTGATTTCACTGGCCCAGACGATGCCCGCGGTGTCGACCGCCACCGCGTAGGCGCCTGCATTGCCGCCGGGCAGCGGGTAGGACTTGACGATTTTCATGTGGACGGGATCCACCTTGACCAGGTGGCCCCTGCCGTAGAGGGTGACCCACAGCATGCCGTCGGGGGCGGTTGCAATGCGGCGCGGGCGTGATCCGGCGCCGAGCTCCAGTTCCCCGATGCTGCCGCTCGCAGGATCCAGGTGGCCGAGCCGGTCATCGCTGGCGCGGCACCACCAGACGCGGCCCCTGCGGTCGACGGTGATGCCGCTGGGGCGTCCCGAGGTTTCGCGTTCGGCAATGCGCCCGGTGGCGATGTCCATGCTGGCGATTCTGTCGCCCGTCTGCATCGAGAACCAGAGTGTCGCGCCATCCTCGCTGAGCGCCAGCGTATGCGGTCCGCCGCCGCGGGAGGGCACATGAAACTCGGCGATCATGCTGCTGCGGGTTTTCAGGCGGCCGATCGTGCCGTTGCCGAAGCCCGCCGTCCATACCGTGCCGCGGCGGTCGACAATGATGCTGTTCGGGTGATGTCCGGGCAGCAGTTCCCATTCGCTGAAAGAGGCATTGCGCGGATCGAAACGCAGCACCTTGTTGTCGTTCGGCACCGCAATGTAGAGGCTGCCGTCGGGTGCAATCGCGGAACTGCGCGCGAACATCGGTTTCGGCAGGGGCCATTCACTGATGCGCGGCGCAAACGCCGCCGCAGTGTGGTCGGCCGCCTTCGCGGGGAACGGCGCCGCCATGACGCCGGGCAGCAGCAGCAATCCCCGCAGGAAGCGCCTGCGCGGTGTCGGGACATGCTTTGCGTGCTTGCTGGCTGGGTTCATCGCGGCACTGGCGGCGTTTCCGGGCGACCCGGGTATTCCGTCGCCGTGCTGACCTCGGGGCATGGGTGATCTTGCTATTATAGGGCCGCTTGCACATCCGCCATCCACAATGACCTGGAACCGCCGCCGACTGCTCAAGACCGCGCTGGCCGGAAGCAGCTTGCTGCTGGCCCGGTTTCCGGCATACGCACAGGACGGCAATGCGCTGTTGCGAGCCCCGCGGCAGGCGCTGGTGATCGGCAACAGCAGGTATTCGCGGGCGCCCCTGGCCAATCCGGTCAACGACGCGCAGGGGATGACGGAAGCTTTGCGCGGCATCGGATTCGAGGTGACGACCGGCCTTGATTTGTCGCGCGATGCGATGCAGGAGGCCGTGGGCGCCTATATCGGGGGGCTGCGGCGGTCGGGGGCTGTGGGGCTGTTCTATTTTGCGGGGCATGGCATGCAGCTCGCCTGGCGCAATTACCTGCTGCCGGTGGATGCCGAGATTGCCTCGGCCGGCGAGCTTCGCCAGCGCGCCTTCGACATCAACTCGCTGATTGACGGCATCCGCAACGCCGGCAATCCGATGAACATGATCATCCTCGACGCCTGCCGCGACAATCCGCTCGGCGGGGCCGCGCGGGCCGAACAGAAGGGGCTGTCGCAGATGGATGCGCCGCCGGGCACGTTTCTGGCCTATGCCACCGCGCCCGGCAATACCGCGATCGACGGCGATGGCGGCAAGCACGGCCTCTACACCGAACACCTGCTGCGCGAGATCCGGGTGCCTGAAGCCAAGGTGGAGGACGTGTTCAAGCGCGTGCGGCTGGGCGTCAGGCGGCGCTCCAACGGCCAGCAGATTCCCTGGGAGAGCACTTCACTCGAGAGCGATTTCTGGTTTGTGCCGCCGCGCGAGCTGCGCAAGCGCGCGGAAGAGGAGGTCGAGCGCGAGTTCAGGGCCGAGCTTGCACTGTGGGAGAAGATCAAGGCTTCCACGGCCCCAGAGCCCTTCGAGGATTACCTGCGCCGCCATCCCGGCGGGCGGTTCAGCGAGCTTGCGCAGCTGCAGCTCGATCGCGCCCTGGCGCGGCTGGGCGAGAAAAAAATCGAAATTCTTTCGGCGCCCGGGAATCCCTATGCGAAAGGCGCCGCCACGGCCGATATCGGGTGGAAGGTGGGCGATTTCTACCAGTACCGCCAGACCGACCTGCTGACCCGGCTCGAGATCGAATCAGGCACGCGCCGGATCACCGCCATCACCGACAACGAAGTCATCTACAACAAGGGGGTGCTGGTCATGGATCTGCTGGGCAACCTGCTGCGGTTGCCGGGCGGTGCGGTCTGGTCGCCGAACCAGACCTCGCCATCGGAGTTCGCCGTCGGCCGGCGCTGGAGCACCCGCTTCCGGGTGATTCCGCGCAAGGGCGGGGACAGCACGGTCGATCTCGATATGCGCATTGTTGACCGCGAACGCATCACGGTGCCCGCCGGCACCTTCAATGCGTTCCGCGTCGAGGCCAGGGGCTGGCAGTCCGGCATGGTCGAGGGTGCGGGTCATTTCAACCTGACCTGGGACTGGAAGACCTGGTATGCGCCGGGCGAGGTCCGTCTTCCGATCGCTTTCGAATGGCTCGTCCGCCATGCCTCGGGGAAAATCATGCGCGCAACGCGCAATGAAATGGTCGCGTTTGGGCAGCAGGCCTGACGCGCGCATGCGCCGCGTACTTTTTTCCTTGCTCCTTCTTTGTGCGGTGCTGCTCGGCGCGCTGCGCGGCACGGAAAGCCTGGATCTCAGGCTGCTTGACCTCCAGTTCGGCGTTTTGCGCGACTGGCATCCGCGCCCGGTGGCCGTCGATGTGGCCATCGTCGGCATCGACGAGGATACGGTCCGGGCCTTGCCGGAGCCGGTGGCGCTGTGGCATCCCCATCTCGCCCGGTTCCTGAAGGCGCTGGCGGGCGCAGGACCGGCGGCCGTCGGTCTGGACATCGTGCTGCCGGAGCGCAGCTACGATGGGGTGGTGCCCGGGCATGACGGCGTCCTGCTGCGCGCCCTGCTGGAGGCCCGCCGTGCCTATCCGGTGGTGCTGGCGCAGACCGTGGATCCCGCGGGCGCGCCGCGGTCCATACACCGGCCCTTCCTCGCCGCTGCCGGTGACGGCGCTGCCGGCTACGCGCTGCTCGCCACCGACGCTGACGGCGTGGTGCGGCGTTTTGACGAGCGCCTGGGAGCGGGCGGCGAGACGGTGGCGACGCTGGCCGGACAACTGGCGCGGCGGCTCGGAACGGAGCCGGGCAGCGGGCTGATCGACTACAGCCGCGGCAAGGCCTTTGACTATATTCCGCTGCAGCAGGTGCTGGCCTGGGCGGATGCCGGCGATCAGGCGGCGCTTGAGCGTGCCTTCCACGGCCGTCCGGTGCTGCTGGGCGTGGTGCTGCCGTTCGAGGACCGGCAGCGCCTGCCGGTGCAACTGGCATCCTGGGACGGCACCGATGCGGGAACGCCCGGCGTCCTGCTGCATGCGCAGGTCCTGCGCGGTTTGCTCGACGGGGATGGTCTGATCTCCGGCGTCCCGCCGGCCGCCGTCGTCGTGATGGCGGCGGCCGCAACGCTGATGTTTTTCGTCAATGCCGGCGCGGCCGTGACGATCCTTGCCGGCGGCTTGCTGGCCGGCGGACTGCTGCTGCTGTCGACGCTGCTGCTGGTGCAAGGGCTGCATCTTCCGGTGCTTGCACCGCTGTCGGCCGGCCTTTTTGCGCTGGGCGGGCGCGCAGGCCTGGAAGCGGCGCTGAAGCTGCGCGAGCGCCGCCGCCTGCGCGGGGTGTTTTCCGGTTACGTCAGTCCCGGGGTGATGCAGCAGATCGTCGACGGCCGGCTGCGTGCCGAACTCGGCGGTGAACGCCGGTTCGTCTGCGTGCTGTTTTCCGACATCCGCGGTTACACCACGCGCAGCGAAGGCATGTCGCCGGAAGAGATTGTCGGTTTCCTCAACCGCTATTTCGAGGCGATGGTCGGGCTCATCCATCAGCGCGGCGGCACGGTCACCAGCTTCATGGGTGACGGCATCATGGCGGTGTTCGGGGCGCCGAATGCGCTGGACAATCCCTGTGCCGCCGCATTTGCCGCGGGCCGCGACATGCTCGACCGGGTCGCCCGGTTCAATGCCGAGGCTCCCGCCGGATCGCAGCCGCTGGACATCGGCGTCGGCCTGCATGCCGGCCATGCGGTGGTCGGTCATGTCGGTTCGTCGACGCGCCATGACTACACGGCGATCGGTGATGTCACCAACGTGGCGTCGCGGCTCGAGGGCGCCACCAAGGAGGCGGGGTACCGGCTGGTCTGTTCCGCCGAGGTGGCGGCCCTGCTCGATGACCGCAGCCTGCTGGTTTCCCTGGGGCCGGTGTCGATCAAGGGGCACAGCCCCGTGGAGGCCCATGGTTTTGACCGGGTTTGAGGCGCATTTCAGCGGCCGTTTCGAATTCCGCCGCGAACTCGGACGCGGGGGCATGGGCGAGGTGCACCTTGCGAGGGACAGCTTCCACCAGCGGGATGTCGCGCTAAAGCTGGCACGGCTGCGCGCGATGGAGGACGCGGAGGACGGCCAGCGCCTGCGCCGGATGTGGCTGAACGAGACCCGGCTTGCCGGCAGGCTGCACCATCCGCACATCGTCGCGATCCACGAGGCCGGCGTGGCCGGGGAGTTCGGTTACCTGGTCATGGAATATGTCGACGGCGTGACATTGCGCCATCACGTAGCCCGCGACCGGCTGCTGCCGTTCCAGTCCGTCATCGAGATCATCTACAAGGTCTGCAGCGCCCTCGACTATGCCAACCGCCAGGGACTGCTGCACCGGGACATCAAGCCGGCCAACGTGATGCTGTCCGCGGACGGCACCGTGAAGGTCGCCGATTTCGGCACCGCCTATTTCACCGAAGCGGATGAAACCCAGGTTTTCGATGTCGGCACGCTGCCCTTCATGCCACCGGAGCATTTCAAGCGCCGCGCGCCGACGCTGCAGTCCGACATCTACGCGGTCGGGGTCATGGCCTACCAGCTGCTGACCGGCACCCTGCCTTTCGAGGCCGGCTCGCATGAGAGCCTGATCTACCAGAAGCTTTACGGCGATTTCATCCCGCTCGAGCAGCGCCGCCGGGACATTCCGCCGGACCTGCGCTTTGCCGTGCACCGCGCGATGCACAAGGACGTCGAGGTGCGCTACCGCGCGTGGAGCGATTTTGCCGGGGCGCTGGCGCTGGCGCAGCCGGAGCTGGAGCTGCCGCGGGAGATGCAGTTCGACAGCGCGCGTTTCAAGGTGCTGCGCGAGCTCGCGTTTTTCAGCGCATTCGCCGACGAACAGCTGTGGGAGACCGTGCACATCAGCACCTGGCTCTACCGCGCGGGCGGCGAGGATGTTTTTGTCGAGGGTTCCGCGGGGCACAACATCCATGTCATCACCAGCGGCGAGGTGGCCGTGTTGCGCGACGGTGTCGAACTGAACCGCTTGCGCACGGGGGAATGTTTCGGCGAGATCGCGTTTCTCGACGAGGGTGTGCATGCCCGCACGGCGACGGTGAGGGCCGTCTCCGGTACGGTGCTGCTCGAAATCGATGCCGCTGCGCTGCGCCAGGCGAGCGCCGGATTGCAGGCGGTTTTTGCGCGGGCGTTCATGCGGGTGATGGTCGGTCGCGTGAAACAGGCCGACCGGCGTTACCTGGACCTTGCCGCGCATGGACATCGTTGAGCCGGCGGCGTGCACCCCGTAGCGGAAAGGGGTAGTGTTGCTTCCGGTGGATGGTTTTGGGTCAGGAGGAAATGTGAAAATAATATCAATAAAATCAAATACTTATATTAATCTCTCGAGAACCATGCTGGTGCTCGCGGTGCTCTTGCTGCCGCAGCTTGCCGTCGCGGCGGCCATAGTGACCGACCTGACCGGCAAGGCGTCCGTGCAGGCGGGTGCCAAACCGGGCGCGCTGGCGATACTCTCGGAGCTTGAGGCCAATGCCCGCGTGCAGCTTGAGGCGGGGGCGCGGATGGCGGCGCTCTACACCCGCAGCGGCGACGAGTTCGTGCTGAACGGTCCGGCGCTGATCCATTTCAGGCCGGATGCCCCCGTGGCGCTGTCGGGCGCGGCGCCGCAGAAACGGAGCAGCGCCATCGGCAGGGACGCCGGCATCCGCATCAGGCCGGCGGCAACGACGCAGGCGGCCTATGTGATGCGCAGCGCGCGCGCCACGGCGCGCATCCGCCTGCTGACCCTGTCGGGGACGCGCACGCTGGACACATCCCCCGAATTCCGCTGGCAGGACAGCGAGAGCGGCAAGACCTACCGCTTCGAACTGACCGACGAGACCGGCAAATCCCTCTATGAAACCGAGCTCGCCGGCCATGTGCTGAGGCTGCCGGCCGCGATGCGGCTGCAGGCCGGTGCCGGTTATACCTGGGAAGTCTCCGCCCGCGCCGCCGACGGCCGGCGTTATGTCAGCGCGGGGGATTTCAGCGTGGCGCCGGCGGAGCTGCGCGAACGCGCGGCCGCCTTGCGTCCGGCGGACGATGCACCGGTATCGGACCGGGTGGCCTATGCGGCCTGGCTGGCGCAGATGGAACTGCGTGACGATGCACGCCGCTACTGGCGGGCTCTCGCGAAGGAGCGGCCGGAGGATGCGGCGCTGAAGGCGCTCGCGGCGAACTGAGGCTGCCGGCGGTTGCCGGCATTAACGGCGTTGCGCGGCAGCGCGGCGCGGACAAGGGGAGGTCTTCATGGCAGGCATGTCGGTCGGAATACTCGTCACGGTCGCCGCGGTGCTGCTGCTGGCGGCAACGGTGCTGATGCTGGTCATGGTGCTGCAGCTGCGGGCGATGCGCCGCGAAGTCGAGGCCACCCGCCTGCAGCTGGCGAAAATGGACTGGGGCGTGATGCTTCTCAACGGCGTTCAGCAGCTGAAGCAGGCGACGGTGGCGCTGGAGCAGATTGACAAGCGGCTGCAGAAGCTGGAGGCAATCGAGAAGGTGCAGCTGTCGCACATCAACGTGCGCCAGGGCGTGTGACGCGGGCCGGGTCCGGAAAAAAAGCGGCCCGCGGGCCGCGTTTTTCATGGTCTGTGCCGGTGCTTACGGATTGACAATCCGGTTGCGCAGCACCATCGCCGGCTGCTCGAAGGCGCATTCCACGACGTCGCCCGGTTTCAGGTACAGCGCTTCGGCATCGGCCTTGCCCACCGCGACGCCGCCCGGCGCGCCGGTGGCGAACATGTCGCCCGGCTGCAGGTCGAGCAGGCGCGAGAAATGCGGAATGATGTCCGGCAGCTTCCAGATCTGGTCGCTGGTGTTCACGCGCATGCGCTGCACGCCGTTGACGCTGCAGGTGACCCAGATGTTGTAGGGATCGGGCACCTCGTCCATGGTGATGATGTAGGGGCCGAGCGGGCCGAAGGACGGCGAGTTCTTGGAGGTCCAGAAGCGCGAGCCCGAGGCGACTTCGGCTTTCTGGGTGTCACGGCAGGTCAGGTCGTTGAGGATGGTGATGCCGGCGATGTAGCTCGCCGCGTCCTCGCGTTTGGCGTGGCGCGCGGCCCTGCCCAGCACGAACACCATTTCCGGCTCGTAGTCGAGGCGGTTCACGGTTGCGCGGCGCGGCACGTCTGCACCGTGGCCGGTGAGGCATGAATTCAGCTTGATGAAGCCGGTCGGCTCGCCCGGCATTTCCTTGATCAGGTCGTTCTTGCGCAGTTCCTCGAGGTGGGTGCGGTAGTTCTTGCCGACGCAGAGGAACTTGTCGGCATCGGGCACCGGCGGCAGGAAGCGCACTTCGGCCTCCGGCGCCAGGGTTTTGCCGTCCAGCTTGCCGGCGTTGCCGCGGGCGTGTTCGAGCACGGCGCGGGCGCGGGCCAGGCCGGGTTCGCCCAGCGCCAGCAGGCCTTTCATCGAAGCGGGAATGAGCTGCTTGCCGTCGCCGAGCGCGCGTTCACCGGCGACGAGATCAACGATCTTGTCCTCCAGTTGTGCGCCTATGCGCACGGTGTCCGGATCGGAAAGCAGGGTGTAGGTGGCCAGTCGCATTGCGGAATCCTCGGAAGACAGATGAAAAAATCGGACGGAAATGAAAGGGGAATGGGAGGCGCCGTTGCGCCGCCGGATTTTCGCGTTTCAGCCCGTTATTTTACGACGTTGCTGACGCCGTATTCCAGTTCCGGCGGAGGCTCAGGGTTGCGACAAATGGTCGAACACCAGATTTTTCGATTCCGCCAGCATGAATTCGAGGAAAGCCTGCGCCACCAGCGACAGCTGTTTGCCGGCGGGATGGACAATGACCCAGGGGCGGTCGACCGGGAGTCCGGCGACATCCAGCACCGCGACCTGCTCGTGCGGCACGTCGAGGCCCAGGGTGTAGCGGGACATGATCGACACGCCGAGGCCGGCGATGATCGCCTGCTTGATGGCTTCGTTGTTGGACAGTTCCATGCGCACCTGCGGCTCGCAGCCGTGGGCTTCGAAAATCCCGCGGATTGTTGCGCGGGCGCCGGAGCCGGGCTCGCGCATCAGGAAGGGCTCTTCCGCAAAGCGGGCGAAGGGGATGTTCTTTTCCTTGGCCAGCGGATGGTCGGCATGGGCAAAAGGCACCATGGGGTTCGGCAGCAGCGGGTAGGTGGTGATGTCACGGTCCCCGGGCGCGCCGGCGAATATGTACAGGTCGTCGAGGTTTCCCGACATGCGTTCCAGCAGCGCGCTGCGGTTCTGGATCTGCAGCGAGACTTCTATTCCGGGGTGCCGCCTGACGAATTCGGCCAGCATGCGCGGCGCGAAATATTCGCCGGTGGTGCTGACCGCCAGTTGCAGCCGGCCGGCCTGCAGGCCGCGCAGATCAGCGAGACCGCGTTCGACACCGGACAGGGTGCCGAACATCTCGAGGCAGCCTGCATGCAGGATGCGCCCCGCTTCCGTGAGGCGGATGCGTTTGCCGACCTGTTCGATCAACGGCAGGCCCGTCGTCTCGGCAAGTTTCTTCATCTGCACCGAAACGGTGGGCTGCGCCATGTGGAGTTCCTCGGCGGCCTTGGTGAAGCTGCCGAGCCGGGCCACGGCTTCGAAGACGCTCAACTGGGGCAGCGTGCCGTGTTTCAGGTAGCGCCGTATTGCGGATTGCGGCATGTTTTTCCTCTCGATGCACTGCAGGTCAATACACCGCTTCGCCGGCGAGGGCGAGGCGACCTTTATCCTGCAGGGAAAGGCAATGCATGTCCGGCAAAGAGGCCTTGCCCGTGCAGGCAAAGGTCTCGCTTGCGGGCCGCAGGGCTGGATGCCGCTGCCGCCTGCCGGCGCCGCCGGGGTCCGGTCAGGACCCGAATTGACGACTGCGCCGCTGCGGCACGGTTGCGGTGCCGCTCAAGCTACTCCCCTTTGTAGGGATCGCGCGTTGCCGCGCGAGCGGCGCGGATTAAAGCACATGATGGGGAGCATTACAACTTCCTGGGGGTCCGCCGGCGGTTTCCGGGCCCTCGCCGGCAAATCCCGGGCACCGGGTCCGGCGCATTAAGCTTGGGAATCCCGGAAATTACGCAAAATCATCAGACGAGCCGCGTAAATTTCCCGCCTCTCGTGACAGAATCCGCCCCCGAAGGGGAGTAGCTCAGCAACCAGGCTCCGTCATTCCGGGGAATTCACGCCTCCGGAGCCTGGGGATCAATCCGGTCCGAGCAAGACCTTCGCCAGGAGCTGGCGAAGGCGCTTGTTTGCGTCCTGCGTCCGGCATGTACGCAATCCGCATCCCAGGGGACCGGAAAATGGAAAGCATAGGCACGTGGTGGATGTGGGCCGCATTCGCGGCCTTTGTCGTAGTCGCAATCATCGTTGACCTTCTGGTGCTGGAGTCCAAGGGCGCCGGCAAGGTGTCGTTCCGGGAGGCGTTGAACTGGTCGATCGTCTGGGTCGTCCTGTCCTTCGTGTTCAACGGCCTGCTGTGGTGGTACCTCGACAACAACTTCGGACGCGAGGTGGCGAACGAAAAGTCGATGGAGTTCTTCACCGGCTACCTGATCGAGAAATCGCTGGCCGTCGACAACATCTTCGTGTTCCTGATGCTGTTCACCTTTTTCGGGGTGCCTGCAGCCTACCAGCGCCGGGTCCTCGTGCTCGGCATCATCGGCGCGATCGTCCTGCGCGCGGTGATGATCCTGATCGGCGCCTGGCTGATCACCAAGTTCCACTGGATACTCTACCTGTTCGGCCTGTTCCTGCTGGTGACCGGCGTGAAGATGCTGATGATGGCGGAGGCCGAGTCCGATCTCGAGAAAAACCCGATCCTCACCTGGATGCGCCGGCACATCCGGATCACGCCCGAGTTCCACGGCGAGCGCTTCACCGTGATGAAGGATGGCGTGCGCTGGTTCACGCCCCTGTTCGTGGTGATGGTGATGATCGGCATCACCGACGTGATTTTCGCGGTGGACAGCATTCCCGCGATTTTCGCGATCACGCTCGATCCTTTCATCGTGCTCACTTCCAACGTGTTCGCGATCCTCGGCCTGCGCGCGATGTACTTCATGCTCGCCGATCTTGCCGACCGCTTCCACCTGCTGAAGTACGGGCTGGCCTTCATCCTGGTGTTCATCGGCATCAAGATGCTGCTGATCGACATCTACAAGATACCGGTCGGCTTCGCGCTCTCGGTGGTGGGCATCGTGCTGGTGACGTCGATGCTGGCGAGCCTGTGGGTGACCCGCAAGCCCAGGGACTGAGGGCGGGGCGGATTCGTGGAATGTGGCCGGCGCCTGTGCGC
>JAEYXO010000385.1 GCA_023431245.1 Pseudomonadota bacterium
GCGCCGGAATCATCGGCTCGAGGATTTTCGCCTTGCAGTGGTCGCAGGCCAGCGCGCAGTCGCCGCCGGTGATCGACACGGCAGGCCAGGCGCTCTTGCCGCAGCCGGCGAGTTCGGACGTGCTGTAGGACTTGAAAGTCGGGGTGTAGAAATTGATGCCGCCGGCAGCGGCGCGGGCATCACGTTCGATGCCGCCGACCAGCGCCGCGTCCAGCGCAACGCCATCCAGCGCCTCGATGGCGCCGGCAATGTCGAGCCAGCCGCTGTTCATGCCGTTCCCCGGTCGCGCTCAGGCGCCGCAGCCGGCAAAACCCTCGGCATTCATCTTGGCCTCGAAGGCCGCAGCCGCGGCGGCGCCGGTGGCCAGCCCGGACGATTCGGCATCCCAGTTCGCCGGCTTGAGCTTCACCATCCAGCCGGAGCCATAGGGATCGCTGTTGATCGACGCCGGCGCCGAGGACAGGCCATCGTTGATCGCCACCACCTCGCCTGACACCGGTGCCTTCACCGGCCCCACCCATTTGCCGGATTCGACGGTCGCCGCCGACTTGTTCTGCTCGACGCTGCGGCCGACCTTCTTCGGCGTGCAGGACACCACCTGGCCGGCCAGCGCCGCAGCATAGGCCGTCATGCCGATGGTCACCGTGCCGTCGGCTTCCTTGCGCAGCCAGACATTGCTCTCGACGTTGTAATACAGGTCATCCGGAATGTTGCAGCCCTTGACTGATGCCATGTTGCCTCTCCTCTCCAGCCGGTTCTTTAAACGGTAATCAGAAAAACAGCGCCTTGTCCGAATTCAGGATCAGGTCGGCCAGTTCGCCGCCGCTCGACAGTTCGTCGACCTCGGCAATAACGTCCGGCACCTCGATCTCGTAACCGGGCATTGCCGGGCGGCAGAGGTAGAACTTCGCCCCGGCCGCCTTCGCGTCGCGCATGAATTCGATGATTGTCTTGCCGCCATCCATCGCCGTCAATTGTTCCGGCACGCCCTTCTGGCACAGGCGGACACCCTCCATCGTGAAAAACACCTTCACGTCGGCATCCATCGAGGCCATGATCGCCGCCATGTAGAAGGGGGTTGCGCAGCGGCTGCGCTGCGACGGCCCGCTGGTCATCACGATGACCACCGACTTTCCGTCCTGGTCGAGATAATGCCGGTCGTCGCTCATGCGTCCAGCCGCTTGCAATGGATGTCGTCACGCAGGCAGCGCGCGCGGTAGCCATCCCGCGCGGCTTCTCCGGTGACCAGCACCGACAGCGCCTGCTCCACCGGCTGCGCCGGCGCGACCTTCGCAATCCAGGACTCGTACGGCTGCCGGTTCAGCAACGCAGGATGTTCCAGCACTTCGGTATTGGCTGCGGCGATGCTGCAGTCAAACAGGTTGGGCACGGGCCCCGCCCACTTGCCGCTTTCGATGGTCGCCACGGGTTTGCCGGCCGGCCGCAGCGTGCCGGGCCGGCGCACGCGGACATGGAGGATTTTTCCGGCAATCGTCTGGGAAATGTCAGTCATGCCCACAGCCAGCAAACCGCCTTCCTCGACCCGCACCCAGATCTGGTATTCGGCATCGTAATAAAGCTCCGGGCGGAATTCGCAGCCATTGCAGTCCATGCCGCCAGTTTAACCGCAGCGCGGCAGCGCGCTCAGATCACGCCTTTGTCGTGCAGCAGATCCAGCGAGTCCGATACGTTCTCGTGGATGGCGAGCTTTCGCGGCGACAAGCCCAGCGCAAGCCCCAGCAATTGCGTGAAATAGACGATCTTCACCCTGGTCTGGATGCCAAAGCGCGTCTCTGCGCGCACCTGGTGCATTTCCAGCCCGGAATGGCAGGTCGGACATTCGGTGGCGATCACCTCGGCGCCGGACTCTTCCGCCGCCTGCAGCAGGTTCAGCACCAGCTGGGTCGATGTGTCTGAATCCGACAGCGTATGGGCGCCACCGCAACATGCTGTTTTCAAAGGAAAATCCACATTCTCGGCGCCGGCCGCCTGGAGCAGGTCGTCCATGAAATGCGGCTTGTGCGTCGATTCCGAACCCGGGCCCTGGTCCTTCTCCGGGAATATCTGCCGCGGCCGGGTGTACATGCAACCGTAGTAGTTGGCGATCTTCAGGCCGTTGAGATTTTTGCGGATGCGCGCCTTGATGCCTTCGGGGCCGAGTTCCTCCATCAGCCATTCCAGCAGGTGCAGCGTACGCACCTTGCCGTCGTAGACCGGGTCATCGGCCTTCTTCGCGAGGTCCTGCACGGTCTGCATGGCCTCCGGCGAAGTCGAGCATTCGTATTCGGCCTTTTTCAGGTTGTGGTAACAACCGTTGCAAGGCGCCATCACGGTATCGAGGCCCATCTGCTCCGCGGCAATCGCCATGTTGCGCGCCGACATATAGGTCTGCAGCATCGGGTGGACGTTCTTCACTTCCATCGCGCCGCAGCAGTTCCAGTCCTTCAGGGTCTCCATCTCGAGATCCAGTGCATCGACCAGCGCGCGGGTCGAGCGGTCATACGGCCCGCCAGAACCTTCGAGTGCGCATCCCGGGTAATAGGCCACTTTGCTCATCTGCGGTGCGTCCCCATTCTGGTTTTCTGTTCCTCGACATAGGCGTGCAGCACCTCTCCGGTGCGGCCCCAGGATTTCGTGCGCGGCTTGAACACCATCGCCAGGCCCATTTTCAGCGGCCCCAGGACCGGCACCCGCGCGAGGAAGGCGCCGATGCGGCCCTGCTGCAGCAGCGGCCACTTGTTCATGCGCGCGACCATGATGCCCAGCCAGCCGGTCTTGACCAGCTGCACGATGTCCTGCCCGGTCTTGCGGAAAAAGTTCTGGATGACCTCGGTGTCCTCGATGCGGCCGCGTTCGATGCACTGCCGCGTGAATTCCTCGTCGAACAGCGTCGAGGGCGACTTTTGCACATGGCCCTCGTCCTCCATCCAGTGCTGCAGCGCCTTCATCACGCCCTCGGGTTTAACGTCCTTCGGACAGATGTTGGTGCACTTGTTGCACGACACGCACTGCCAGATGATGTCGCGGTCCTTGAGGATCTCGTCCTTCAGCCCGAGGTTGGTCAGGTAGATCCAGTAGCGCGGATTGAAATCGGTGTTGACCGCGTACATCGTGCAGGAGTTGGTGCAGGAACCGCACTGCCAGCAGCGGCTGACGTTCTCGCCGCCGGGGTAGGATTCGATGACCTTGTAGAAGTCCGGGTCGTAGTCGCTGACATACCGCGGCTTCATCATCGTGTTCCAGTGGCCGGAGACGTCGACCCCGTCGACCACCAGCTTCTCGGCGGTCATCAGGTCGCCGGGAGCGACCAGCGATTTTTCGTGGATCGCCATCAGTGCACCTCTGCGTGTTGCGCGGGCTGCGCCTTGCGGACGCGTTCAGGTCGGGCACCGGGCGCGGCGTCGATGCCGAGCAGGCGCTTCAGCTGCTCCTGCGGCGGCACGCCGCGGCCGAAATCGGCGCCCAGGCTGCCTTCGGTCATCGAACGGAAATAAGCGAGATAGGCCTGTGCCTGCAGCAGGTCTATCCACAGCTCCTCGTCGCGGTAAATGCCCTGGGCCGCCAGTTGCTCCGCCAGCCAGCAGCGGACGCCCTCGAACAGTTCCGGGTCATTGCCGAAAGGCAGCTCGCGGATGCTGTCGCTGCCGCGCACCAGCTCGCGCAGCGCGCCGCTCTGCGTGGCCGCATCCCAGACCCAGCGCGTCATCAGCGGATAACGCAGCGGATCGCCGTAATGCAGCAGTTCGGCGGCAAAATCCCGGGCCGCGCGGCGCAGCTTCGCCGCGGCCTTGATGCTGGCGCGATCCGTCGCGCCGGCACCCGGCATGGCATCGACAAACTGCTGCAGGCGCTGACCCGGCGCAGCGACTCCGAACCACAGATCCCTGACCCGCAGGCCGGCTTCCGCACCCAGCGCATCGAGCGCCGGATACAGGCGGCGGCGGGCCGTGAACACCAGCGCCAGCACGTCTTCCAGGTCACCCAGCGCCGGCGGCGCAGCACGGACACGTTCGCGCAAAGCCGCAAATACGGTGATCTTGGCGCCCAGCGCCGCGATATAGGCCTCGATCCCGCCATCCTGCTCCGCACCGGCCAGCAGGGCATCAAAATGGCGCCGGAAAGCCGCCTCGTCCAGCGGCAGCGGCAAGGACGCCGCCGCCACCCCCTCGGTCAGTGCCGGGGCAGCGGGCACGGCGGTTTTTTTTGCCCGGAACATCGGCAAAACGTCAGGCCGCCTTCTGCCCGGATGCCGCAAGGTCACCCACCGCGCGCACGGCCATGCCAAGACCGTGTGCAATGCAGGTGTCGATGTCCTCGGGACCCAGCGCGGAACCGCCGGCATAGATGCCGCGGCGCGAGGTCGAGAAGGTTGCCGTGTAATGCTCGCCGCGCTGCAGGAAGCCGTGGGACTCGAGCCCGACACCGAAGACCTTCGCGATCTCCGGGTTGTCGAGGTTGGGGTCCATGCCGATCGCGTGCACGACAAGGTCGAAGGGAATCACGATCGGGCGCTTGACCAGCGTGTCCTCGCCCTTGACCAGCAGGCGGCCGTCCGGCGCCTTCGTCACCTCGGCAATGCGCGCCTTGACGAACTTGGTGCGGAACTCCTCCTGCGAGCGCCAGTAGAACTTGTCCTCGTAGAGGCCGAAGGTGCGGATGTCCATGTAGTAGATGAACACATCCGTCTTCGGCGACAGCTCCTTGATCTCCATCGCCAGGTTGGTCGACACGGTGCAGCAGATTTTCGAACACCATTCGCGGCCGATCTGGCGGTCGCGCGAGCCGACGCAGAGCAGGATGCACACCCGCTCCGGCACGCGGCCGTTCGAGGGGCAGGCAATCTTTCCGGCCGTGACCATCTGCTCGACCTGGGTCGTGGTCACCACGTCCTCGTAGGTGCCGAAACCCCATTCAGGCTTGTTGATGGCATCGAAGTGGGTGAAGCCGGTGCCGAGGATCACCGCCCCGGCCTGCACCGCCTGGCCGTTCGACAGCGTCGCGGTGAAATTGCCGAAATCACCGTCGAGCTTCGTGACCTTGACGCCCTTGTGGATGGTGACACGGGCATCGTCCTCGACACGCTTGATCATGCGGCCGATGGCGTCCTTCGCCCATTCACCCGAGGGCACCAGTTTCGCGTAACCGGACAGGATCGGCGCGCCGCCAAGCCTGTTTTCCTTCTCCACCAGCACCACGCGTTTGCCCACCGAGGCGGCGGCGGCAGCCGCGGAAAGGCCGGTCGGTCCGGCGCCCACGATCAACAGGGTGTCATTCATGATGTCTCAGCGGCTGATGGCCAGTTCGGGGTTGTAGAGGTATTCGATGCGCCCGGCCTCGACTTCCTTGAGGTAGGCCTCGAAATTGCGCTTGGATTCATCCCAGGAAATGCCCATCTTCTCGACCACTTCCTCGCAGGGGCTGGCATGCCACTGCAGCTGCACGATCTTGAAGGGATCGGCGCCGCAGGCCAGCGCCGCGAACTGGATGTCGGCCATGATCGGCACCGAGTAGTTCTTGTCGTGCGCCTTGCCGATCCACTGGTTCTTGTCCATGGTCGTGATGCAGCCGGTATCGATGCCCAGCATCACGTCGGCGTTGGCCTCCTCGCGCGCGATCTTGATCTTGCGGTCGATCGTGAAGGAGCGCGTGAACTCGCGCTCGGAAATGATGTGGCGGAAGCCGAAACCGCAGCAGTCGTACCAGGTCGAGTAATCGATCACCTGCGCCCCGAGCGCCTCCGCGACCGAGGTGCCGACCGCGGTGCGGTTGCCGCCGAGCACCGAGGGATCGTAGATCGCATCCTCGTGCACCATCTTGTAATAGTGGCAGGCGGTGTGCACGGTGACCCGCACCTTCGACACATCGATGGTCTGCAGTTCGGAGGCGATCCGCTTGCGCATCACGTGCACCCATTCCGAGTAATGCACGATCTCCTCCGGTATCACCAGCTTGCCGTCGACCAGGCGGCCGAGCTTGCCGAGGATCTTGCGCACCTTCTCGCGCAGCTGCGGCGACTCGATCAGGTACTTGCGCACCTCCTTGTAGTTGCCGTACGAGGTGCCGCAATGCACCAGCGGGAAAAAATGTCCCGCCTCGTGGCCGTGGTTCCTGCCCGAAACATAGGCCTGGTGGAAATTGCGCAGGAACACCGCCGCCAGCGATTCGAGGTTGCCGATGCCCGAGCCGTGGTAGTTCCAGGCCGTGCATGAGGTCTGGTCGGTCTCGTCGAGATAATCCCTGCCCGGCACCATGCCCAGCTTGTTCATGGTCCACAGCAGCGCCGTCGGATAACCGGGGATATTGCCGCACTGGCCGCAGGACTTGTGGTGCCAGAGCTGGGCCGTGGGGATCTTCTTGTTCCAGCCGAACAGCGTCTGCACATCGACCGGCCTGTGGGCGTCGCTGATGCGGTGGACGATGATCTCGCCCTCCTTCTCCAGCTGCCACATGTGGTCGCGCACGTCGTCCATGCG
>JAEYXO010000392.1 GCA_023431245.1 Pseudomonadota bacterium
GTCGCCTATTCGCTGCGCTTCATCCACGACGTGTTCTTCAACGGCGAGCCCCGCGACCTCGGGCGCAAGCCGCACGAACCGCCGCGCTACATGAAGGTGCCGGTGGAAATCCTGGTGATGATCTGCATAGCGGTGGGCATGCTGCCGGGCCTCACCGTGGCGCCTCTGCTCGCGGTTGCGGCACGTGACGTATTCGGGGCGGAACTGCCGGCCTACGACATCGCCATCTGGCACGGCTTCACCATGCCGCTGCTGATGAGCGTGATCGCGATCGTCGGCGGCAGCGTGATGTACTGGCTCCTGCAGCACCAGTACCGGCTGCACATGAGCGCGCCCGCGCGCTGGACCGCACCGCAGCTGTTCCACCGTGCTTACGAAGGCGCAGTGCGCCTCGCTGCGGATCTGACGGGAATGCTGATCAACGGTTCGCTGCAGCGTTACCTGGCCCTGCTGGTGGTCACCGTTGCGCTGCTGGGCCTCTCCGCCTTCCTGCAGCACGGCTACAGCGCCGGCGACCTCGCGCCCACGGCACCGGCGCCGCTCGCCGTCGTCGTCTGGCTCGTCGCCATTGCCGCGGCATTCGCCACCGTCGCCCTGCACCGCCGTCGTTTTGCTGCCGTCATCCTCGTCGGCGTGGTCGGGCTGGGCGCCTGCCTGACCTTCGCCTATTTCTCGGCGCCGGATCTGGCGCTGACCCAGCTCTCGGTGGAAGTCGTCACCACGGCGCTGATGCTGGTCGCACTGTCGCTGCTGCCGCAGGAAGGTCCGGCAAAATCCCTGCCGCCCCACCAGACCCGCGACGCCCTGCTGGCGATCGGCGCGGGCGCCGGCGTCGCGGGCCTGACCTGGGCCGTGCTGACGCGACCGCATGAATCGATCTCCTGGTATTTCCTCGGCGAAAGCATTCCCGGCGGCGGCGGCAGCAACGTTGTCAACGTGATCCTGGTCGACTTCCGCGGCTTCGACACCTTCGGCGAAATCATCGTGCTCGGCATCGCCGGAGTCGGCGTGCTGCTGCTGATGGACGGCCTGCGCCTGCCGCCCGCAGCAGGCGCGCGCCGCGGCAGCTCGCTGCTGCTGTCTGTCGCCGCGCGGGCGCTGCTGCCCTTTGCGCTGCTGGTGTCGGTGTTCATTTTCCTGCGCGGCCACAACCTGCCGGGCGGCGGCTTCATTGCCGGCCTCGTCACCGCGGTCGCGCTGGTGATCCAGTGCATGGCCGACGGCATCGAGGCGACCCGCCGGCGCATCGGTACCGGCGGCGCCGGGCTGATCGGCGCCGGTATCCTGATTGCCGGATTGACCGGCGCCGCCAGCTGGCTGTTCGGCGCACCCTTCCTCACCAGCGCGCACGGTTATCCCGAACTGCCGCTGATCGGCCAACTGCCGCTGGCCAGCGCCGTCGCCTTTGATCTCGGCGTCTACCTCACGGTGGTCGGCGCCACGCTGGTGATCCTGACCCGGATCGGCGGCGTCCGCGGCGGCACCGCGGCTGCCGCGGGAGGACAGGCCTGATGGAATTCCTGCTCGCCTCGGCGCTCGGCGTGGTCACCGCCTGCGGCGTGTACCTGCTGCTGCGCGGACGCACCTTTTCCGTGGTGCTCGGCCTGTCCCTGCTGTCCTATGCCGTGAACCTGTTCATCTTCTCGATGGGGCGCCTGACCGCGGGTGCCCCGCCGGTGGTAACGGCAGGCGCCACGGCCTACACCGATCCCCTGCCGCAGGCGCTGGTGCTCACAGCCATCGTCATCGGTTTCGGCATGACCGCGTTTTTCCTCGGCCTCGCCGTGCGTGCCCACGGCGAATCGGGCTCGGATCATGTCGACGGCAGCGAGCCTGCAGGGCATCCGGAGGATCCGCGATGAACCATCTCGCCGTGCTGCCGGTGGCCATCCCCGCCCTGGCGGGCGCGCTGCTGCTGATCTGCGGCGGCAACCGGCCGCTGCTGGCGCGGACGCTGGGACTCGCCGCGACGCTCCTCGGGGTGGCCGCGGCGATCGGGCTGGCCATGGATTCCCTGTCCGGCGCATACCGTGTTTACGCGCTGGGCGACTGGATGGCGCCCTTCGGCATCGTCCTCGTTGCCGACCGCCTGTCGGCGCTGCTGGTACTGCTGACCTCGGTCGTCGCGCTCGCCGCCCTCGCCTATGCCGCCGGCGGCTGGGATCTCCGCGGCCGCCATTTCCATGCGCTGTTCCAGTTCCAGCTGATGGGCATCAACGGCGCCTTCCTCACCGGCGACCTGTTCAACCTGTTCGTGTTCTTCGAAGTCCTGCTGATTGCCTCGTACTGCCTGCTGCTGCACGGACTCGGTCAGCCGAGACTGAAGGCGGCGGTGCACTACGTCGCGGTCAACCTGACCGGATCGGGCGTGTTCCTGATTGCCGTCAGCCTGCTCTACGGCGTCACCGGCACCCTCAACATGGCGCAGCTCGCCGAACGCATCGCGCAGACTCCGGAGGCGGACATCGCGCTGGTGCGTGCCGCCTGCCTGATGCTGCTCGGCGTCTTTGCGGTGAAGGCTGCGCTGTTCCCGCTCTATTTCTGGCTGCCGGCGACCTATGCCAGCGCCTCGCCGCCGGTCGCGGCGCTGTTCGCGATCATGACCAAGGTCGGTGTCTACTCGATCCTCCGCGTCACCACGCTGATGTTCGGCGGCGACAGCGGCGCCGCGGCCAGCCTCACCTCGCCCTGGCTGCTGCCGCTGGCATTGCTGACGCTCGCGCTCGGCGTCATCGGCGCGCTGGGCGCGAAACGGCTCGGCGAACTGGTGGCCCACCTGACCGTCGCCTCGGTCGGCACCCTGCTGGCCACGCTGGCCGCAGGCGGCAGTGCGGGACTCGCCGGCGCGCTGTATTACCTCGTACACAGCACGCTGATCATTGCCGCGCTGTTCCTGCTCAGCGACCTCATCGCCCGCCAGCGCGGCAGCACCGCGGACAGCCTGGTCGCCGCCGCGCCGCCGCGCCAGCCGGTGCTGCTCGGCATTGCCTTCCTACTCGCAGCCGCCACCGTCGCCGGCGCGCCGCCCTCGGCCGGCTTTCTCGGCAAGGTGATGATCCTCCAGGGCGTCGCGGATCATCCCGCCGCGCCCTGGATCTGGGGCACGGTGCTGGCCTCCAGCCTGGCCGCGCTGGTGGCCTGTTCGCGCGCCGGCAGCGTGCTGCTGTGGAAATTCAGCGCGGAGCCGGCGCCGCAAACCGAGGCAGTACGCGGCAGCGAATGGCTGCCGCTCTGCGGCCTTATGGCGGTGAGCCTGCTGCTGGTGGGTTTCGCCGGGCCGCTGCACCGGCATGCCGAGGCCACCGCCGCACAGCTGCTCGCGCCGGCGCAATACGTGCAGGCGGTGGTCGGCGGCGGCGACCGCGCGCCGCGTCCGCTGGGACGGGAGCTGCCGCGATGATCCGGTGCTGGCTGCCCCATCCGCTGCTCTCCGCCGCCCTGTTTGCCGGATGGCTGATGCTGACCGGCGACCTTTCGGCCGCCCACCTGCTGCTGGCTGCCGCGCTCGGCATCGCCATACCGCGCATCTGCGCCCCCTTCCTCGACCATCTGCCGCGGGTGCGTTCCCCGTCCGCGGCGCTGCGCCTGCTGCTGCGGGTCATCTGGGACATCGTGGTTGCCAACGTCGCCGTGTCGCGCCTGGTGCTCGGCCCCACCGGCCGGCTGTCGCCGGTTTTCCTGCGCGTGCCCATGGAACTGAGCAATGCGCAGTCCACCGCCCTGTTCGCCAGCATCATCACCATGACGCCGGGCACCGTATCCGCGGTGATCGACAGCGAAAACCGCGAACTGCTGGTGCATGCGCTGGACTGCGGCGCACCCGACACACTGATCGCGGAAATCAAGGAACGCTACGAAAAGCCCCTGCTGGAGATCTTCGGATGCTGAACGTCGCCATCAACATCGCCTTCTGCGCGATCGGCCTCGCCATGCT
Source organism: Pseudomonadota bacterium (assembly GCA_023431245.1). Taxonomy (GTDB): domain Bacteria; phylum Pseudomonadota; class Gammaproteobacteria; order Burkholderiales; family SG8-41. The sequence goes on from JAEYXO010000392.1 coordinate 3,935, forward strand.
GCTGTGCCTGGTCAGGCTGGTGCGCGGACCCGACGCCGCGGACCGCATACTCGCGCTCGACACGCTGTACATCAACGCCATCGCCCTGCTGATCGTCCTCGGCATCCGCATGGCGAGCGCGGTCTATTTCGAGGCCGCATTGCTGATTGCGCTGATGGGTTTTGTCGCCACCGTCGCCCTTGCCCGCTATCTCGAGCGCGGCAACATCATGGAAGACTGAGCAGCCGATGGACGCCGCAACCGCACTCGAATGGCTGGTCGCCCTGCTGCTGCTGGTCGGCAGCTTCTTCACGCTGGTCGGCGCCATCGGCCTGGTGCGCCTGCCGGATTTTTTCATGCGCCTGCATGCGCCGACCAAGGCGACGACGCTGGGCGTCGGCGGCATGCTGCTCGCCTCGATCGCCCACTCGGTCACCCACGGCGTCTCGCTGCACGAGCTGCTGATCACGCTGTTCCTGTTCGTCACCGCGCCGGTCAGCGCCAGCCTGCTGGCCAAAGCGGCATTGCGCCTGCGCCTGAAGTCCCGCGCGCCCCTCCCCGACGATCCGGCTTCCGGCCGCTGAAGACGGAGCCCGCCGCTCACAGCAGCAGGATGTGCACCCGGTAGGGACCGTGGGCGCCCAGCGTCACCGTCTGCTCGATGTCCGCGGTGCGTGAAGGACCGGAAATGAAGTTCACCGCCCGCGGCAGTTCGCCGCGCTCGCGGCGCAGCAGCGCCCATGCATCCTCCATGCCGGTGAGGATGCGGTCGCGCCGCAGCACGGCGATGTGGGTTTCCGGCAGCAGGCTCGTGACCGGCGGCGTGTCGGGCCCCGAACACATCATCAGCGTGCCGGTTTCCGCGACTGCACAGAAGGCCCCGGTGATGCCGACCAGGTCATCGCCCCGCGCCGCGCGCGATTCGACCGACAGCCCCTGCGCCCGCCAGTCCAGCGCCGCGAATTCCGGCCAGCAGACAGCGGCCGGCCCAAGCCCCAGTCCGCGCAGATAACGCGTCACTGCGGCCGGGACTTCGGCAACCGACTGCAACTCGTCGATGGTCGTGGCAAGACCCAGCGCGCGCTCGCGGAAACGGGCGACGGCATCGGTCCCGGTATCCGGTCGCGGTCCCTGCGGGTGTTCCGCCAGGTACTGCGCCACCGCCTCGCGCTCGGCCGCGCGCACCGTCACCGCCTTGCCCTGGCGGGTGCGGATGCGGGAGAGGATATTGGCGCGTGCTGACATGGATTTTGGAGTGAAAAGTAAAGGGGGAGGAGTCAGGAGCGAGGCGACAGGGCTTTACTCCCGGCTCCTCACCCTTCACTCCTCACAATATTGTCACAGCGTCGGCATGTTGAAACCACCGGCCTCGGCCTTGTCGTCGGGCCAGCGCGTGGTCACCACCTTGCCGCGGGTGTAGAAACGCACGCCCTCGGGACCATGCACATGCTGGTCGCCGAACAGCGAATTGCGCCAGCCACCGAAGGAATAGAAGGCGATGGGCACCGGGATCGGCACGTTGATGCCGACCATGCCGACCTCGATCTCGCGCTCGAATTTGCGTGCGGCACCGCCGGAACGGGTGAACACCGCGGTGCCGTTGGCGTAGGGATTGGCATTGATCATCGCAATCGCCTCGTCGAGCGTCTTCACCCGCAGCACCACCAGCACCGGCCCGAAGATCTCGTCGCGGTAGATGCTCATGTCGGTGGTCACGCGATCGAACAGCGAAGCGCCGATGAAAAAACCCTCCTCGTGCCCGGTGACCTTCAGGCTGCGTCCGTCGAGCACTGCGACAGCGCCGGCGGCCACACCCTCGCCGACATAAGCGGCGATCTTGTCGCGGTGGACCCGGCTGATCACCGGCCCCATGTCGACACCCTTGTCATGACCGGGACCAATCTTCAGCGTCGAAGCCGCGGCCTTCAGCTTGTCCACCAGCCGGTCGGCCACCGCCTCCACCGCGACCACCGCGGAGATCGCCATGCAGCGCTCGCCGGCCGAACCGTAGGCAGCCCCGATCAGCGCGTCGGCCGCAAAATCGAGATCGGCGTCGGCCAGCACCACCGCGTGGTTCTTGGCGCCGCCCAGCGCCTGCACGCGTTTGCCTTCCTTCGCGCAGGTCTCATAGATGTATTTCGCGATCGGCGTCGAGCCGACAAAGGACACCGCCTTGACATCGGGATGGTGCAGCAGCGCATCCACCGCCTCCTTGTCGCCGTGCACAACATTGAACACGCCGTCGGGCAGACCGGCCTCGCGCAGCAGCTCGGCCATGCGCATCGACGCCGACGGCACCTTCTCCGAGGGTTTCAGCACGAAGCTGTTGCCGCAGGCCAGCGCCACCGGAAACATCCACAGCGGCACCATCACCGGGAAATTGAAGGGCGTGATGCCGGCGCAGACGCCGACCGGTTGGCGCAGCGAATGGGTGTCGACGCCGGTGCCGACATCGGCACTGTGTTCGCCCTTCAGCAACTGCGGAATGCCGGTGACGAACTCGACGACCTCGATGCCGCGCTGCACCGAGCCCATCGCATCGGGCAGCGTCTTGCCGTGCTCGTCGGTGACCAGGCGCGCCAGTTCCTCGTGGTGGGCCACCAGCAGTTCGCGGAATTTCATCAGGATGCGCGCGCGACGCAGCGGCGGCATGTCGCGCCAGACCGGCAGCGCCTTTTTCGCGGCAGCGACCGCGGTGTCAACGTCCTGCGCATTGCCCAGCGGCACCCGCCGCGTGACCTTGCCGGTCGCAGGATTGGTGATGTCCGCGCTGCGGGTCGATGTCGCCGCCTGCGGCTTGCCGTCGATCCACAGGGGGATGGTGGTGGTGATGTCGTTGGGTTTGTTCATCATGGCTTCCTGATCTTGCATGCTTTTATTATCAAGTCAGCGGCAAGCAGTGAGCGGTAAGCGGAAATCCATCAAGGCATCAGCCCACCAGTTTACTGCCCACCGCTTACCGCTCACTGCTTGCTGCTCTTATACATCTCCCTGAACGTCTTCCCCTCCGGCGCCGGGAAATCGCGCCGGTCGGTCCAGCCGCCGCCGAAGGGCAGGCTGCGGATCATGCCCTGCGGACCGGCCATCGCCTTCAGCACGCGGACCTTGATCCGCGTCGCCAGTCCGTACAGCGCCGGGCGCTGCGCGAGCCAGCCCCACAGCCGCAACGCGGCGACCTCATGCCAGGGTTTCAGGCCCTGCTCGAACTGGCGTTCGCGCAGCTTGCGCAGCAGTTCGGGCAGCGGAATCTTCACCGGGCAGGCGACGTGGCACTGCCCGCACAGCGTCGCCGCATTGGGCAGGTCGCGCGCGTTTTCCAGCCCGACATAGGTCGGCGTCAGCACCGCGCCCATCGGCCCCGGATAAACCCAGCCATAGGCATGGCCGCCGACACTCTGGTAGACCGGGCAGTGGTTCATGCAGGCGCCGCAGCGGATGCAGCGCAGCATCTGCTGCATGTCGCCGCCAATGAGATCGGTGCGTCCGGCATCGACCAGGATCACGTGGAAATGTTCTGGGCCGTCGGCATCGCCGGCGCGCTTCGGCCCGGTGGTCACCGAGATGTAATTGGTAATGCTCTGCCCGGTGCCGTGGCGCGGCAGCAGGCGGATCAGCGTTGCCAGGTCCTCCAGCGTAGGCACCACCTTCTCGATGCCGGTGATAGCCACGTGCACCTTCGGCAGCGTGGTGACCATGCGGCCGTTGCCCTCGTTGGTGACGATCAGCGTCGATCCGGTTTCGGCGACGACGAAATTGGCACCGGATACACCCATGTCCGCCGACAGGAAATGCGGCCGCAGCTTCTCCCGCGCCTCGCGGCACAGCGCCGGGATGTCCGTCAGCCGCGGCGCCTTGTGTTTTTCCGCGAACAGGTCGGAGACCTCGTCGCGGGTCTTGTGCACCACCGGTGCGACGATGTGCGACGGCGGCTCCTTCGCCAGCTGCAGGATGTATTCGCCGAGATCGGTCTCGACCACCTCGAGTCCGGCCGCCTCCAGCGCGTCGTTGAGTCCGCATTCCTCGGTGACCATCGATTTCGACTTGATGACCTTGCGCACGCCATGCTGCGCGGCGATCTCGCGGACGATGCGGTTCACGTCCTCATGGGTCTCCGCCCAGTGCACCACGGTGCCCCGCGCCGTGGCATTGCGTTCGAAAGTGTCCAGCCAGACGTCGAGGTTTTCCAGCGCACGGTCGCGGATCGCCGCCGCGGCGTCGCGGATGTCCGGAAAATTGTCCAGCTCGGCAATGCGGTCCGCCCGGCCCTTGACGAAATTGCCCTGCAGCTTCTTCAGGGCCGTCTGCAGCCTGACATCGGCCAGCTTTGCGCCGGCGCGGGCCTTGAAGTGCATGGAAGTGACTTGCATGGCTGCAAGTATATCGCCATGCGCCGCCCTCCTCCGGCTGGCACATATATTGCAACAATGCAGGGCATGAAAATCATGCTCTACGACGAAAACCCGGAGCGCTCCCTGTTCCTGCGCATGACGCTGGAACGGCTGGGGCACCAGGTCGTCGCCGAGATCGCCAATGCCGGCCAGCTGTACGACGCCGTGCGCAAGCTGTCACCCGATGCCATCATCATCGACACCGACTCGCCGACCCGCGACACGCTGGAGCACCTCTGCCTGATCACCGAAAGCTGTCCGCGGCCGATCGTCATGTTCACTCAGGATGCCAAGAAGGAATCGATCCGCGAGGCGGTGCGCGCCGGGGTCACCGCCTATATCGTCGACGGCCTGGCGGCGGAGCGCATCGAACCGATCATCGAAACCGCGGTTGCCCGCTTCGAAGTCTTCCAGTCGGTGCAGGCCGAACTGGCGCAGACCCGCAACAAACTCTCCGAACGCAAACTGGTCGACCGCGCCAAGGGCATCCTGATGACGGAAAAGAAGATTTCCGAGGACGAGGCCTACCGCCTGTTGCGCAAACTGGCGATGGACCGCAATGCCACGCTCGGCGCGGTGGCCGAACAGGTCATCACCTTCGCCAAGCTCCTCGGCTGACGCCATCCGCTGTATCCGCTTGGTGCGCAGCGCATCGATGACGCACCGCAAT
>JAEYXO010000363.1 GCA_023431245.1 Pseudomonadota bacterium
GGGCGTCACCATCCTCGTGCGCCACGGCAAACGCATCACCGGCATCACCGAGCCGGGACGCATCGTGATCGACATCGCCGAACGCATGCTGCAGGACGCCGACAACCTGCGCGCGATCGGCCGCGAATTCAATTCCGGCGGCCGCGGCACGCTGGTCATCGCCACCACCCACACCCAGGCGCGCTACGCGCTGCCGCCCGTGGTCGCGCGTTTCACCCAGCGTTACCCGCAGGTGCGGCTGACGCTGCGTGAAGGCAGCCCCGAACATATCGCCGAACTGCTGCGCGAAGGTGAGGCCGACGTCGGCATTGCCACCGAATCGGAGGAGGCCTTCGCCGACCTGGTCACGCTGCCCTGCGCGCAGTGGACGCGCAGCGTGATCACGCCGCTGAAACACCCGCTGCTCGGCGCCGGACCGCTGACGCTGGAAAAAATCGCGCAGCACCCGCTGATCACCTACGACTTCGCATTCACGTCGAACTCCCCGATCCGGCGCGCCTTCGACGCCGCCGGCCTCAAGCCCAACATCGTGCTCACGGCGGTCGCCGCCGACGTGATCAAGGCCTATGTCGAACAGGGCATGGGCATCGGCATCCTCGCCAAGATGGCCTTCGATCCCGCGCGTGACATCGGCATCCGCCTGATCAACGCCGACCACCTGTTCGACGCCAGCACCACGCGCATCGCGCTCAGGCGCAACGCCTGGCTGCGCGGCTACACCTACGATTTCATCGAGCTGTTTTCCCCCCGGCTCGATCGCAAGTCCGTCGGCGCCGCACTCGCGGCAGCGGCCTGAAGCGTCCGGCACAGGTGCAGTGGCACCGGCTTTGCAATTACGGCAACGCTGCGGTAGCGTGTCGCCCGGCGGCAATGCCGCCGCCCGCAGTTTTTTTCCATCAACCCATGAAGGCGACTCCATGATTGATCTGAGCCCCTCCCGTACGCGCCGCGTCGTGGTCGGCTACTCGGCACAGCTCCACGCCAGCCAAGCCCTCAAGTCCAATTCCGGCAACCCCAATACCCGCTAACCCAAAGGAAAATCATGTCTTGCACGCTGTCGAAACGTCCGCTCCACGCCCTGCTCCGCAATATTCTCGCCGCCGCCGGCCTCGCCGCAGTCTTCGCGACACCCGCAACGGCCCAGCAGCAGGTCCTCAAGGTCACCACCATTCCCGAAGAAGCCGCCACCGAACAGATCCGCAAGTTCGGGCCGCTGACGCGTTATCTCGAGCGCACGGTCGGCATGAAGGTCGAGTTCACGCCGGTGAACGACTACCCGGCCGCGGTCGAGGCCCTGGTGAACAAGCAGGTCGACGTGGTCTGGTTCGGCGGCTTCACCCACGTGCAGGCGCAGCTGCGCTCCGGCGGCAAGATCGTGCCGATCGCACAGCGCGAGGAAGACACCCAGTTCCGCTCGGTGTTCATCACCCAGACCGGTTCCGGCATCAAGGCACTGACGGATCTCAAGGGCAAGCAGGTCAGCTTCGGCTCGCAGTCGAGCACCTCCGGCCACCTGATGCCGCGCAGCTTCCTGCTGCAGGCGGGGCTCAATCCGGAAAAGGATTTCAAGCGCGTGGCCTACTCCGGCGCGCATGACGCCACCATCGCCTCGGTGGTCGGCGGCCGCGTCGATGCCGCGGCGCTCGACATCACCGTCTGGCGCAAGTTCGTCGACGAGAAAAAGGTCGACACCTCGAAAGTGGATGTGTTCTTCACGACACCGCCGTACTTCAACTACAACTGGTCGGTGCACGCCGACATGCCGGCCGCGCTGCGCGAACGCATCACCAAAGCGCTGCTCGCGCTGTCGATGGACAACCCGGAAGGCAAGGAAATCCTGACGCTGAACCGGGCGACCAGATACATCGCGACAAAACCGGAAAACTACAAAAGCCTCGAAACCGCCGGGCGCAGCGCGGGCCTGATCAAGTAACGGCCGCCACATGCGCATCGCACTCTCGGCGCTGGCGGCCCGCCATCCGGCGGCCGCCGGCGCAGCTGCGCCGGCACTCAAGCCGCTCACGCTGGCCATCGCCCCCGGCGAACAGGTCGCCGTGATCGGCCCTTCGGGCGCCGGCAAGACCACGCTGCTGCATGCACTGGCCTGCGCGCTGAAACCGGCCGCGGGCCGCATCGAACTCGGCGGCACGGATCCCTGGAACCTGCCGGTGGCGCAGCTGCAGAAGCTGCGCGGCCGGCTGTTCCTTGCCCCGCAGACCCCGCCGCTGCCGCCGCGGCAACGGGTCATCACCGCGGTGCTGGCGGCGCGGCTGCCGCAGCAGTCGCTGCTGGCCAGCCTGCGCTCGCTGTTCTACCCCACACATATCGCCGAGGCCGAAGCCGCGCTGGCGCGCTTCGACCTTGCCGGCAAGCTGTGGCAGCGTGTCGACCGCCTGTCGGGCGGCGAACGCCAGCGCGTCGGCCTGGCGCGCGCGCTGCTGTCCTCGGCCTCGCTGTGGCTGGTTGACGAGCCGCTGTCCTCGCTGGACCCCTCGCGGGCCGCGCAGGCCATCGATACGCTGACCCGCTGCGCGCAGGAATGCGGCGCAACCCTGGTCACCACGCTGCACCAGGTCGATGTCGCCACGCGTTTTCCGCGCGTGATCGGCCTGCGCGACGGCGAGCTGCAGTTCGACCTGCCGTCGCGCGAAGTCACCCGCGCACGCCTCGCGGCGCTTTATGCGCAGCATGAAGAGGAACTGCTGGGCGCGGCGCCACCGCCCCCCGATGAAACCCCGGACGGCGCGCAGGCGCCGCTGTACTGCCGCTAGTCGCGCCGCGTGGACACCTCCGCCTCCGTGCTGCCGCAGCACCGCGACCCCGCCTGGCTGCCGCGGCTGTTCTGGTTCTGCGCCGCGCTGGTGCTGCTCGCGCCGGCGCTGGTGGTCACCGAATTCAAACCCTGGACC
>JAEYXO010000395.1 GCA_023431245.1 Pseudomonadota bacterium
ACGATGTCGGGATGGCGGAACAGCGCGTTGTTGTCGAAATCGATCTTGGCGTCCAGCGCCACGACCTTGCCGTCGCCGGTCAGGATCAGCGGGTTGATCTCGGCGAGCGAGGCATCGGTGTCGTCGAAAGCCTTGTAGAGCGCCTGCAGGATCGCGCGCGCCTGCGGCACCGACGCTTCGGGCACGCCGATCTTGCGGGCAACATCATCGGCATCGCCATCGGCCAGGCCCTTCACCGGATCGATCACGACCTTGTGGATTTTCTCCGGGGTGTGCGCGGCAACCTCCTCGATGTCCATCCCGCCCTCGCTGGACGCCATCAGCACCGCGCGCTGGCTGCCACGGTCGATCACCAGGCCGACGTACAGTTCCTTTTTGATGTCTGCGCCTTCCTCGATCAGCAGGCGCCTGACCTTCTGGCCTTCGGGACCGGTCTGGTGGGTCTTCAGCTGCATGCCGAGGATCGCCGACGCATGCGACTTCACTTCAGCCGGAGACTTCGCAACTTTGACGCCGCCCCCCTTGCCGCGGCCGCCGGCATGGATCTGCGCCTTGACCACCCAGACGCTGCCGCCCAGTTTGGACGCCGCACCAACCGCCTCATCCACCGTGAAACACGGGATGCCGCGCGGCGTGGTCACGCCATACTTGCGCAGGAGTTCTTTTGCCTGATATTCGTGGATTTTCATGTGTAGTTCCGCGTGATGGATGAACAGCGTCACCGGGCACTGCAGGGACGCCAATCTATTACAGCGAACTCCGCAGCAGCCTTGACCGCAGTCAATAAACTCACGATTGGATGAAACGCGATTCCGGCACGCCAAGGCATCAGGCGAATCCGGGATTTGCGTCGCGCAGTTCCCGTTCGGGCAAGGAATGCTGCTGACCGTGGCGAACCGCCAGAAGTTACTGAGGCGAGTATATCAAACGGGCTCCGCGGGTCCGGTCCGGCAACCCTCGCGCCGCCCCCCCTCAACCGCCAACGAACACGATGGCACAGCGACCCGGAAACCCCTTCGGGAAAGGGTTCATTCGATTGATTGAAAAACAGGCAGCCGGGGATGCCTTCTGCTACCATGCTGCTCCGCAGCACGGCTCAGGCAAAAAAAAGCGCAACCCCGGGGGGTTGCGCTGAAGTTCCACCAAAGGAGGAGGTTTTGGAGGATATGTGCCGATGTCTGTAGAAGACACCCAACACAGTTCCGATTCTGCCAGTACAGACAGCGAAGTCAAGCCATTTTGCTGCTTCGCAATATATACTTTCTTACCGAAATGATGAGAAATACTTAATCGAATCCTGTGACCAGCTGCCGCCCGTGAACTGCATCACAGTCGCCGGCTCCACAACGCGGATTTGCCCCCCACGAAACATCCCCGGTGATGAAGAATGGGGCGCTTGTCCATCGTCGCGCCCCGGGCGCAGGAGTGTCCGCCTTGACCCGCAAACTGCTGTTCACCGGCGACATCAATCTGATGCATGTCACCGACCCGCAACTGCCTTTCAACCGGGTCCTTGATGCAATGCGCGATGCGGATCTGCGGTTCGGCAACCTGGAATGCTGCCTTTATGAACCGGACGGCGCCCGGTCCGCGGCAGACGAGGGATTCTATGCTTCGCCGGCCGCCGGCCGCGCGCTGCAGCTCGCGGGTTTCGACGTCATCGGCAACGCCAACAACGTCAATTACGGCGCGGAAGCCATCCGTTCCTCCCTTGCGGAGCTCGCCCGGCTCGGCATTCCGTCGACCGGCGCCGGACTCAACCGCAAACAGGCGCGCCAGCCGGTCATCATCGAGCGCAACGGTCTGCGTTACGGTTTCCTGCAACGCACCTCGGTCTACTGGCCAACCAACCATGAGGCCGGCGAAATGAGTCCCGGTGTCGCGGCGCTGCGCGGCCACACGGCCTACCAGCTGCCCTTGCACCGGATCAGCCCTGATATCCCGCCGGCCAACCGGCCCGGTGTCCCGCCGGTGGTCGTGACCTGGGCCGATCCGGCATATCTGGCCGAGTATGTCGCCGAAATCCGGGCGCTGCGCGGACAGGTGGATGTGCTGGTGGCCTCGCAACACTGGGGCTTCAAGGAGGACGTACTGGAATACATGACCGAAATCGCCCACGCCGCGGTCGATGCCGGCGCCGACATCGTCATCGGCCACGGCCCGCACTACGCGCTGCCGGTCGAAATCTACAAAGGCAGGCCGGTGTATTACGGGCTGGGCAGCTTTTCCTTCCACACCGGCCACGGCGGGCGCAAACACGGCAACTGGCTGGGCATGATCGCCCGGGTGACGATCGACGGCGGCAGGCCGGCCGAGGCCGCCTTCGAATTCGTGCGCCACAACGAGCGCAACGAGACGGTGATCTGCGACATCGCGCAGGAACAGGCGGGCCTCGACGCGCTGCGCAAACGCAGCGGCGCCTTCGGGACCCGCCTTGAGGTTTCCGGCAACACGGTGGTGTTCCGCGCCGAAAAGTGATGCCGGCGCCCGCTCCCGAACCCGGAACTCAGATACCGCCGGGCTCGTCCGCGGGGTGGCGCAGCTTGCGCGCGGGATAGACCTTGGCCGGATGCTTCTTCAGTTCGTCCTCGTTGACATCCACGCCCAGCCCCGGCGCCGTCGGCAGGTCGATGTAACCGTTCTTCGGTTTGAGCTGGTTCGGCGAGATCTTGTCGCAGAAATCGACGAAGGGCAGGAAATACTCGGTGATGATGAAGTTCGGCATCGTCGCCGAGGCATGGACGGTGGAGGCCAGTGCCACCAGCGTCGAGTTGTAGTTGTGCGGGGACATCGCCACCAGGAAAGGCTCCGCCATCGCCGCGATTTCCTTCAGTTCCAGAATGCCGCCGACGCAGGCGACGTCGGGATTGAGGATGTCGGCGGAGCGTTTTTCCAGCAGCGGACGGAAACCCGTCTTGGTGTAGGTCGCCTCACCGATCACCACCGGAATGCCGATCTCGCGGCGGATCTGTGCCAGTTCGTCGGGATACTCCGCCTGGCAGGACTCTTCCATCCAGTAGAGGTCGAACTCTGCGAGCTGCCTGTCGAGGCGGATCGCGTGCATCGGTGCCAGCCGGCGGTGCTGCTCGAGCAGCAGGTCGACATCGGGACCGACCACGTCGCGGATCGCCTTGACGATGCGGATCGCGCGCTTTTCATGCTCCTTCGGGATGTAAGTCCGCCACGGCGACGGCAGCGGATCGAACTTCATCGCGGTGAACCCCATCTTCACCACTTTTTCCGCGGCCCGGGCGTAGTCATCCGGCTCCTTCATGCCGTAGCTCCAGCCGTTGGCATAAACGCGGATCTTCTCGCGGTACTTGCCGCCGAGCAGGTTGTACACCGGCTGCTTTGTCGCCTTGCCGACAATGTCCCACAGCGCCTGCTCGATGCCACTGATCGCGCAGAACAGCTCCACCGAGCCGCGGCGGGCGGCATAGTCATCGAAGGCGAATTGCGTGAAGTGCTTGATGTCGAAGGGGCTGCGGCCGGCCATGTAGGGGCCCAGCGCATTGAGCTGCGCCATCACCGCAGTATCGCGGTCGTACTGCGAATAAGCCTCACCCCAGCCATGGATGCCGGCATCGGTTTCGACCTTGACGAAGATGAGATTCTTGCGCCAGCCCGGATGCACGGCGTAGCTTTTTACGGCGGTGATTTTCATGGAGGGGACCTTTGTATTCTGGACAGGTTGCACAACGCGAAAGGTGACGAATCTAGGCGCCGCCCGCAAGCCGTGTCAAGAAATGCGCTCTGCGGTCCATCATGCGAAAAACACCCGGCCATCCCTCACATCGTGCGCGGCTGCAGATTCAGCAACTGGCCGATGCGTTCCGAACTCTTCAGACCGCTGCCGGTGAGCACGAGGACAGTCGTCTCGTCCCGCCGGATCGTGCCAGATGCCAGCCATTGTGTCAGCCCCGCGGCGGCGGCGGCGCAGGTCGGCTCGACATACAGGCCCATGCGCGCAAGCGTCCGCAGTGCCGCGACGATTTCGTCCTCGCTGACCGCGGCAATCGCACCGCCGGAGCCGCGCACTGCACGCAGCAC
>JAEYXO010000396.1 GCA_023431245.1 Pseudomonadota bacterium
ACGCGGTGCCGCAATGCCTGCGCCTGCGGCCGCATGTCATCCTCGGCCCGCATGCGCAGCCGGTGCTGCGGCAGATCCTCGGCCTGCCGCTTTACCTGCGGCTGGACGACCCGCAACCGGAGCTGCAGTGCGTGCACGAGGACGATGTCGCCGACGCCATCGTGGCCGGCCTTCTGCGCCAGGTCCGCGGCCCCTGCAACCTCGCCGCCGGCGGAAGCTGGACCCTGCGCGAAGTGATGCGCGGGCGGCACGCGCGCTGCCTGCCGCTGCCGCCGGCAATTGCGCACGCGGGACTCGTGCTCGCGCACGGCCTCAGCGGCTGGGGTGGCGAACCGGGATGGCTGGAGGGATTGCGCCACACGCTGACCCTCGATTGCGGGCGTGCAAAACGCGAACTCGGCTGGCAGCCCCGGTACAGCGCCGCGCAGGCGCTGGCGGCCACCGGCCGGAAAACCGCTACTGCAGCCTGAAGCCGTAGCCTTCGAGCAGGTGCAGCGTCGGCGCCAGGCGCTCGCGGACGAAGGCCTGGCGCGCCGGATTGTGCAGGGCCATCCGCCGCCAGCGTTCGCCGTGGGTCAGCCCCGCCAGTTCGTAGAACCGCGCCGGCGGCAGGTAAAACACCCGCGCATGCTGGCGGACCAGCAGCCGGACCAGCGGATTGAGCAGCGCCAGCAGCGGCCGCGGCAGCGAGGACAGGGCCGCTTCCAGCTGCGCCCGCGCCGCCGCGATGTGGCGTGCCTCGTCGATGCAGTGCACGGTTCAGATGTCGCGCACCGCCGGATTGACGCCGTCGATCGCGCGCAGATGACGGTTGAACTTGTCCGGCACATCCTCGGCGACCACGGTCGCCGCCCAGAACAGCACGCCGCCGGCCGGCGCCCGGCGCGCCAGCCAGTCGGCCACGCGCGGCGGCTGCCAGGCGTCCGGCTCAACCGCCAGCCCGGCGGACTCCATGGCGCGCAGGAACATCAGGCTGTGCCCCGCCTCCTCGCGCATCTCGTGCAGGAAATACTGGTATTCCGCCCGCGGCAACCGTGCCGACAGGCGCCGCGACAGGCGCTGCATGAACACCCGCTCCAGCCACAGGCCGGCATGCATCACATTGATGAATTCATACTGCGACAGTCGCCGCCGCACATCGAGTGCCAGATCCTCGTAGGCGGCCAGCCCGTGGAGGGACAGTGCGGATTCCGGCAGCCAGAACGAATCCGCATCCAGCCGCGCCCAGTCGACGGCCGCCAGCGGGTCGCGGTAACGCTGGCTGTTTTCGGACAGCTGGCGCAGCAGCGCGTGATCGGCGTTTTGCATGGAACGATTATAAGACCGGCGCCGGGGCCGCGGCAGCGCCCCGGCACTGTTTACCCCCGGGGGAGTTTCGGCTAAGTTACGCCGCATGTCAGCGCCCGCATTGCACATCAGCCGCCTGTGCAAATCCTATGGCAAGTCCGTTGCGCTGGATGACGTTTCCCTCGACATCACCGACGGCGAGTTTTTCGGACTGGTCGGCGCCAACGGCGCTGGCAAGACCACGCTGGTCAAATGCGCGCTCGATTTCTGCGACATCCAGTCCGGCGACATCCGGATCTTCGGCACGCCGCACCGCGAAACCGCGGCGCGCAGCCGGATCGCCTTCCTGCCCGAGCGGTTCACGCCGCCGCATTACCTGAACGGCCGCGATTTCCTGCGTTATCTCGCCGAACTGCACCGGCGGCCCTACGATGAAAAACACGCGCGGTCGATGCTGGAGGCGCTGGAACTCGATGCCGCGGCGCTCGACAAGCCGGCGCGCGCCTACTCCAAGGGCATGACCCAGAAACTCGGCCTCGCCGCCTGCCTGCTCGCCGGCAAGGACCTGCTGATCCTCGACGAACCTACCAGCGGCCTGGATCCCAGGGCGAGGGCCCTGCTCAAGCGCGAACTGCGCCGCCAGCACGAATCCGGCAGGACCGTGCTGATGACCACCCACGCCCTGCACGATGTCGGCGAAATGTGCGGCCGCATGGCCGTCGTCGACCGCGGCCGGCTGCTGTTTGCCGGCACACCCGCGGATTTCGTCCGCCGCCACGGCGCGGCCGATCTTGAACAGGCCTATCTCGCCTGCACCGCAGGCGCGTGAACCGCGACGCCGATACCTTTTCCCGGGCATCGCCAATCTGGCACAATGAACCGCAATGCCCAATCATTTCAGCAGCTTAGTACCCGGCCAGCTACCCGGCCAACGGGTGCTGGCGACTCCCCGGAACACCCCATGGCCAACCCGGCAAAACCCGAACTCCTGATCGTCGATGACGATCCCGTGATCAGCGACACGCTGGGCTACGTGCTGGGCGGTGATTTCGACGTGCGCACCGCCGAATCGCGGCCCCATGCCAAGGCGCTGCTGCGGCAGATGGACTCGCCGCCAAGGCTCGCGCTGATCGACCTCGGCCTGCCGCCGCGGCCGCACCGCCCCGACGAGGGTTTCCAGCTGATCGCCGAGCTGATCGCGGCCGCGCCGACGATGAAAATCATCGTGCTCTCCGGCCAGAACGACGAGGCGAACGCGCGCCACGCGCGCACGCTGGGCGCCATCGACTTCGTCGCCAAGCCCGCCGACCCGGCGCGGCTAAAGACCCTGCTGCTGCAGGCACTGAGCGTCACCGCCGCGGAAACCGGCGTTCCCGTGTCCGGCCTGCTCGGCGACAGCCCGCCGATGCAGAAGCTGCGCGAGCAGATCACCCAGTTTTCCGACGCGCCGTTTCCGGTGCTGATCGAAGGCGAATCCGGCAGCGGCAAGGAACTGGTGGCCCAGTCACTGCACAAGCAGAGCCGCCGCGCCGGCAAACCCTTCCTGGCGCTGAACTGCGCGGCGATCTCGCCGACGCTGGTCGAGCCGACGCTCTTCGGTTATGCCAAGGGCGCCTTCACCGGCGCGGTCGCCGCGCGCGCCGGCTATTTCGAGGACGCCGTCGACTCGACGCTGTTCCTCGACGAAATCGGCGAGCTGCCGCTGGAACTGCAGGCCAAGCTGCTGCGGGTGCTCGAAAACGGCGAATTCCAGCGCGTCGGCGAAACCCAGAGCCGCGTCTCCAACGCCCGCGTGGTTGCCGCCACCAACCGCGACCTCCGCAGCGAAGTCCGCAATGGCCGCTTCCGCGCCGATCTCTACCACCGACTGTCGGTGTTCACGATCGGCATGCCCTCGCTGCGCGATCTCGGCAGCGACAAGGTGCTGCTGCTCGACCATTACCGGCAGTTCTATGCCTCCCAGATCGGCGCCCGCCCCTTCGAACTGGACCCGGAGGCGCAGCGGCTGTGGAACGACTACGCCTTCCCCGGCAACGTGCGCGAGCTGCGCAACATCGTGATCCGGCTGTGCACGAAATACTCGGATACCCGCATCACCCCGGCGCTGCTGCAGACCGAGCTCGACCGCGAAAGCCTGGCGCCCGCCGTCAGCGGCATGCCGACGCCGGCGGATGACAGCGTGCTGCTCGACTCGGCGCGCCGCCAGCTCGAAGCCGATCCCGATTTCCGCCTCGACGATGTGCTCAAGCGCTGGGAACGCGGCTTCATCGAGGCTGCGCTGGCGCTGACCAACGGCAACCTGTCGCAGGCCGCAAAACGGCTGGGTGTGCACCGCACCACGCTCTACAGCCGGATACAGACCCGCGACGATGCGGGCGGCAACGGCGGGGACAAATAGCGATGTATTACGAACACTTCGGCCTCAGCGAGGCGCCGTTCAGGATCACACCGAACACCGATTTCTTTTTCGGCGGCGGCAACCGCGGCCCCATCCTCGAGGCGCTGATCTACGCCATCACCCAGGGCGAGGGCATCGTCAAGGTCACCGGCGAAGTCGGCAGCGGCAAGAC
>JAEYXO010000155.1 GCA_023431245.1 Pseudomonadota bacterium
AGTGCTCGCGGGGATTGCTCGGTACTGACATGGATGCCCTGCTGCCGCCGGTGATCGCGATCGATGGCCCTTCGGCGTCCGGCAAGGGGACGATTGCCGAGGCGGTGGCGCAGCGGCTGGATTTTCATTATCTCGACAGCGGCGCCCTTTACCGGATCGTCGGGCTGGTGAGCGGCGAACGCGGCGCAAACCTCGATAGTGATTTAGAAATATCAAACATCTCATTGAATTTAAACATAAAATTTAAATCCGGCCGGGTATGGGTGGATGCCCGCGATGTCTCGGAGCAGATCCGCGGTGAAGTCGTCGGTGCCGCGGCTTCGCGGGTTGCCGCCTTGCCGGGGGTGCGCAAAGCCCTGATGTCGCTGCAGCGCAGCTTTCGTCGCCCCCCTGGACTGGTGGCGGACGGGCGGGACATGGGGTCGGTGGTGTTTCCGGATGCGGCCCTCAAAATCTACCTGACGGCAAGCCCCGAGGAACGGGCGCGGAGGCGTCATAAGCAGTTGATGGAAAAGGACTCCGGTGCTAGTATGGCGGCCCTTTTGCAGGACATCCGTGACCGCGATTTTCGCGATAGCACCCGCGCCGCGGCGCCCCTGCTGAAGTGTGCCGATGCCATCGAGATCGACACCACCGGGATGCCGGTGGCCGATGTGGTGGCCCAGGTCCTGCATCTGTACCAGAAAACGCAGTAAAAGCAGCAAACAGGCGTCATGGGCCGCCAGGTCCGTGGCTTTTTTCAACACCACTCCCGTTTCCGCAATGGGTGTGATAACCTCCTGATTCCAATGATGAAAACAACCCCCCAAGCCGCCGTAGCCGAGAGCTTTGCCGCGCTCTTTGAAGAGAGCCTGTCGCGCAAGGAAATGCGCATCGGTGAAGTGATTACCGCTGAAGTGATGCGGATTGATGACAATTTTGTGGTCGTCAATGCCGGCCTGAAATCCGAAAGTTATGTGGCGGCGGAAGAATTCCGCGATGACCGCGGCGAGATGGAAGTCAAGCCGGGCGACTTTGTCAGCGTCGCCATCGAAGCCCTCGAAGACGGCTACGGCGAGACCCGCCTGTCGCGCGACAAGGCCAAGCGCCTCGCCGCCTGGCACGAGCTGGAAGACGCCCTCGAGAAGGGCAACATCGTCTCCGGCATGATCAGCGGCAAGGTCAAGGGCGGCCTGACCGTGATGATCAACGGCATCCGTGCCTTCCTGCCCGGCTCGCTGGTGGATACCCGCCCGGTCAAGGACACCACGCCGTACGAAAACAAGCAGATGGAATTCAAGGTCATCAAGCTTGACCGCAAACGCAACAACGTCGTGGTTTCGCGCCGTGCCGTGCTGGAGGCCAGCCAGGGCGAGGAGCGCGCCAAGCTGCTCGAGAACCTGCGCGAAGGCGCCACCGTCAAGGGCATCGTCAAGAACATCACCGACTACGGCGCGTTCGTCGACCTCGGCGGCATCGACGGCCTGCTGCACATCACCGACCTGGCCTGGCGCCGCGTCAAGCATCCGTCCGAGATGCTCAGCGTCGGCGACGAAGTCACCGCCAAGGTGCTCAAGTTCGACCAGGAAAAGAACCGCGTTTCGCTGGGCATGAAGCAGCTGGGCGAGGATCCCTGGGTCGGCCTGTCGCGCCGCTACCCGCCCAACACACGCCTGTTCGGCAAGGTCTCGAACCTCACCGACTACGGCGCGTTCGTCGAGATCGAGCCGGGCATCGAAGGCCTGGTGCACGTCTCCGAGATGGACTGGACCAACAAGAACGTGCATCCCTCGAAGGTCGTGCAGCTCGGCGACGAGGTCGAGGTCATGGTGCTGGAGATCGACGAGGACCGCCGCCGCATCTCGCTGGGCATGAAGCAGTGCATGGCGAATCCCTGGGAAGAGTTCTCGATGAACTTCAAGAAGGGCGACAAGGTGAAGGGCCAGATCAAGTCGATCACCGACTTCGGCATCTTCATCGGCCTGGCCGGCGGCATCGACGGCCTGGTCCACCTGTCCGACCTCTCGTGGAACACGCCCGGCGAGGAAGCCGTGCGCAACTACAAGAAGGGCGAGGAAGTCGAGGCGCAGGTGCTGTCGATCGACGTCGAGCGCGAGCGCATTTCGCTGGGCGTCAAGCAGCTGGAAGGCGACCCCTTCAGCAGCTACGTCGGCGGCCACGACAAGAACTCGATTGTCACCGGCACCGTCAAGTCGATCGACGCCAAGGGCGCCGTGATCAGCCTCGAAGGCGAAATGGACGGTTACCTGCGCGCGTCGGAAGTGTCGCGCGACCGCGTGGAAGACATCCGCACCAAGCTGAAGGAAGGTGATTCGGTGACCGCGATGATCATCAACATCGATCGCAAGAACCGCACCATCAACCTGTCGATCAAGGCCAAAGACCTTGCGGAGGAGACCGAAGCCATGCAGAAGATGTCTTCGGAAAACAAGCAGGCGAGCACCGGCACGACCAACCTCGGGGCGCTGCTCAAGGCCAAGCTGGATACCGCCAATACTCAACAATAAAGTTAAGGGAGCATCATGACCAAGTCGGAGTTGATCGCGAAGCTGGCTGCACGCTACCCACAGCTTGTGGCCAAGGACGCCGAACTGGCAGTGAAGATGATTCTCGACGCGATGGGCAAGAGCCTGTCGCAGGGGCAGCGCATCGAGATCAGGGGCTTTGGCAGTTTCGGACTCAACTACCGACCGCCGCGCACCGGACGCAATCCCAAGTCCGGCGAGCGCGTGCAGGTGCCCGCGAAGTACGTGCCGCATTTCAAGGCCGGCAAGGAACTGCGCGAGCGCGTGGACATCAAGAAATAACGGACGATCAGGCATCGTTCCCTCGGGCGGCATGGCTTAGGCCATGCCGCTTTTTTATGGGGCATGCGGCGTGATATTCTCGAGCCGCCATGCATTACCTCCTGTGGATCGTCAAAGCCGTGCTGTTTTTCCTGATCCTGTCGTTCGCCATCGTGAACACGGATCCGGTCACCGTGCGTTACTACCTCGGCTATCAATGGGAGGCGCCGCTGGTGCTGGTGCTGCTGGTCGCGGTCTGCGGGGGGGCAATGGTCGGCCTCGTGGCAGGACTGTTCCAGACCCTGCGCCTGCGGCGGGAAATCGCGGCCCTGAAGCGCGAAGTGCGCGCGCTGCAACCCTCGCCGCGCCCCGCCGAGCAGGCGCCGGTGCTGCCGCCCCCGGACCTGTTGTGACGCGCTGACCGCAATGGACTTTGAACTGTGGTGGTTGCTGGCGCTGCCGCTGTTTTTCGCGCTGGGCTGGATGGCGGCCCGGGTCGACATCCGGCAGATCGTTTCCGAATCGAGGCTGCTGCCGGCATCCTATTTCAGGGGCCTCAATTTCCTGCTGAACGAGCAGCCCGACAAGGCCATCGAAGCCTTCATCGAGGTGGCGCGGGGCAATCCCCAGACCATCGAGCTGCATTTCGCGCTGGGCAGCCTGTTCCGCCGCCGCGGCGAAGTCGAACGCGCGATCCGCATGCACCAGAGCCTGGTCGAGCGCGAAGACCTTCCGCAGGACCAGAAGCTGCAGGCGATGCTCGAGCTTGCCCAGGATTACCTGAAGGCCGGCCTGCTGGACCGGGCGGAAGAGCTGTTTCTCAAGCTCGACAACACGCCGCATGCCGAGGCGGCCCTGCGTTTCCTGCTCGACATCTATGAGCAGGAGAAGGAATGGCACAAGGCGATTGTCATTGCCGAAAAGCTGGAGGAACTCAACGGCAGTTCCCTGCAGAAGGAAATCGCCAACTTCTGCTGCGAGATGGCGGCACGCGAGCTGATGCAGTCGCGGCCGGCGGATGCGCGGCCCCACCTTGTGCAGGCTCTGGCGCACCACCGGCTGTGCGTGCGCGCCAACCTGCTGCTGGGCGATGTCGAGCGCGATCTCGGCAACCGGCCGGCGGCGATCGCGGCCTGGCAGCGCATCGAGTCGCAGAATCCGGCCTATCTGTCGCTGGTCGCCGAACGCCTGCTCAAGGCCTACCGCGACGAAGACCGGGCCGAAGAGGGGCTCAATCTGCTGCGCGGCTATCTCGAGAAATACGCCTCGGTGGATCTGCTCGACACCGTGTACCAGGCCACCTTGGCCGGCAGCGGCGCGGCTGCGGCCTACCGCCTAGTGCGCGACGAGGTACGGCGCACGCCGACGCTGCTCGGACTCGACAAGCTGCTGGAGGCGCAACTGCTGGAGGCTCCTGCAGAGCGCCGCCACGACCTCGAAATGATCAAGCAGCTGCTGCACCAGCACACCCGCAGCCTGTCGATGTACAAGTGCGAACACTGCGGTTTCCGCGCGCGCCAGTTCTACTGGCATTGTCCGGCCTGCGGTGAGTGGGAAACCTATGCGCCGCGGCGCACCGAGGAAAAGACCTTGCCCGCATGAGGAAGACCGGCTTATGAACACCGCACAACACGGACCGCGCGTCATTGTCGCGCTGGACTATGCCGGCGCCGCCGAGGCGCTGGCTTTTGCAGAGCGGCTGGATCCGGCGCGCTGCCGGGTCAAGGTCGGCAAGGAGTTGTTCACCGTGGCGGGGCCCGCGCTGGTGGAACAGCTGGTCAAGCGCGGATTCGACCTGTTTCTGGATCTCAAGTATCACGACATTCCGAATACCGTCGCCTCGGCCTGCAAATCGGCGGCAGGGCTGGGTGTCTGGATGATCAACGTTCATGCGAGCGGTGGCAGGACCATGATGCAGGCGGCGCGTGAAGCACTGGCGGGTTTTGCGCGCCCGCCCAAGCTGATTGCGGTCACGGTGCTGACCAGCCTGGGCGCCGAGGATCTCCGGGAAACGGGTCATGCCGAGCCGCCCGAGGTGCTGGCCGAACGCCTGGCCCGCCTGGCGGCCGCAAGCGGCATGGACGGCGTGGTCTGCTCGGCGCAGGAAGCGCCGCGGCTGCGCGCGGCCTGCGGCCCGGATTTCTGCCTGGTGACACCGGGCATCCGCCTGCCCGACGCCGCGCAGGACGACCAGAAGCGCATCGTCACGCCGCAGGCCGCGATCGCCGGCGGTGCGGATTATCTGGTGGTCGGCCGGCCGATTACCCGCGCGGCCGATCCCCTGGCGGTGCTCGACCGCATCAATGCCGACATTGCCGCAGCGCTGGCCTGAGCGTTTCGCCGCTTAAAATAACGGATTGAACCAAGCCGACATGACTGCAAACAAGACAGATCCGGCGATCGCCAGCCTGCTGCGGCGCCTGCGCCGCGCCCGGGTGCTGGTGGTCGGCGACGTGATGCTCGACCGCTACTGGTTCGGCGAGGTCAGCCGCATTTCGCCCGAGGCGCCGGTGCCTGTGGTCAAGGTCGACCGCGTGGAAGAGCGTCCCGGCGGCGCGGCCAATGTGGCGCGCAATGCATCCGCGCTCAGCGCGAAAACGGCGCTGCTGTCGGTGGTGGGTCGCGACGAGGCCGGGCGCAGCCTGCGCCAGTTGCTGAAGCGCGAGGGCATTGCCGCGAGCCTGCATGACGACGCCACGGTGTCGACCACCGTCAAGCTGCGGGTCATCGGCCGCCAGCAGCAGCTGCTGCGCGCGGACTTCGAAACCGTCCCCGGACACGAGGTGCTGGCTTCGAAGCTGCAGGATTTCCGGCGCCTGCTGAAGGGTTGCGACGTGGTGATCCTGTCGGATTACGGCAAGGGCGGCCTGGCACACATCGCGCGGATGATTGCGCTGGCGCGCCGCGCGGGCAAACCGGTGCTGGTCGATCCCAAGGGAGAGGATTATTCGCGTTACCGCGGCGCCACGCTGATCACGCCCAACCGTGCCGAATTGCGCGCGGTGATCGGCGGCTGGAGCAGCGAGAGCATGCTGAATGGCAGGGCGCAGGCCATGCGCCGCCGCCTCGGACTGGGCGGGCTGCTGGTGACCCGCAGCGAGGAAGGCATGACGCTGTACCAGCGTGGCGGGCGGCTGCACGTGCCGGCACAGGCGCGCGAGGTCTACGATGTCAGCGGCGCCGGCGATACGGTGATTGCAACAATCGGCGTGATGCTGGCAGCGGGCGAAAGCCTGGAGCAGGCGGTGCGCATTGCCAACCGCGCGGCGGGCATCGTTGTCGGCAAGTTCGGCACCGCGGTGACCCATCCCGGCGAGCTGTTTCCGCCGCAGCAGGAGGACTGAAGCATGGTTTACGTGGTGACCGGCGCCGCGGGATTCATCGGTGCCAACCTGGTCAGGGGGCTCAACGCGCAGGGCATCACCGACATTCTTGCCGTCGATGACCTGACGCAGGGCGACAAATTCCGCAACCTCGTCGACTGCACGATCAGCGATTACCTCGACAAGGACGAATTCCTTGCGCGGCTGAAGGCGGGCGGTTTCCGGCGGGCGGTGAAGGCGGTGTTCCACCAGGGTGCCTGCTCCGACACCACGGCCAGCGACGGCCGCTACGTGATGGACGTCAATTACGCCTATTCCTGCGCGCTGCTCGATTTCTGCGCGGCGGAGATGACTCCCCTCATTTACGCGTCTTCCGCGGCAACATACGGCGCGCACGCCGAATTCCGCGAGGACCCGGCTTGCGAAGGGCCGCTCAATGTCTACGGCTGGTCGAAGCTGCTGTTCGACCAGCGCGTGCGCCGGCTTCCGCCGGGTGGTTCACAGGTGGTCGGCCTGCGTTATTTCAACGTTTACGGCGAGCGCGAACAGCACAAGGGGCGCATGGCCTCGGTGGCGTACCACTTTTTCAACCAGTACCGCGCCGAGGGCCATGTGCGCCTGTTCGAGGGCAGCGGCGGTTACGGCAACGGCGAGCAACGCCGCGATTTCATCTCCGTCGAAGACGTGGTGAGGCTCAACCTGTTTTTCCTGCAGAACCCGATGGTGTCCGGCATCTACAACTGCGGCACCGGCGCGGCGCAGTCCTTCAACGACGTGGCGGTGGCGGCGGTGAATGCCTGCCGTGCCGCGGAGGGCCGTCCGGCAGCGACGCTGCATGAGCTGCAGCAGCAGAAGGTCATCCGTTACATCCCGTTCCCCGGCGACCTCAAGGGCAAGTACCAGAGTTACACCCAGGCCGACCTGACGGCGTTGCGCGCCGCGGGTTATGCCACGCCGTTCCTGACCGTGGAACAGGGCGTGTCGCGCTATATCCACCAGCTGCTGGCCCGGGACTGAGCGATGCGGCACACGCTCGCGGATTTCGTCGGCAACACGCCGCTGGTACGCCTGCAGCGCATGCCCGGCAACACCACGAATGCGATCCTGCTCAAGCTCGAAGGCAACAATCCCGCGGGCTCGGTGAAGGACCGGCCGGCGCTGTCGATGGTGAGGCGCGCCGAGGAGCGCGGCGCCATCAAGCCCGGCGACACGCTGATCGAACCCACCAGCGGCAACACCGGCATCGCGCTGGCGATGGCGGCCGCGATCATGGGTTACCGCATGGTGCTGGTGATGCCGGAGAACCAGTCGCTGGAGCGCCAGCAGACCATGCGCGCCTACGGTGCGGAACTGGTGCTGACGCCCAAGGCGGCGAGCATGGAGGGCGCGCGCGATGTCGCCGAACGCATGGTGCGCGAAGGCAGGGGCGTCATGCTCGACCAGTTTGCCAACCCCGACAATCCGCTGGCGCATTACGAAGGCACCGGCCCCGAAATCTGGCGCGATACCGGCGGCAAGGTTACTCATTTCATTTCGAGCATGGGCACCAC
>JAEYXO010000086.1 GCA_023431245.1 Pseudomonadota bacterium
GGCAGGGTCTGTGCAAGTTCCATGATCAACCTTTCACGGCCTCGGCCAGGGCGGCCTTGTGGCGTTCGAATTCACGTTCATTTTCCAGCGTCTGGCGGTTGGTGGCCATTGCCAGCAGCATCTTGCCCTGCGCCGGTTTGACCAGCAACCAGATCCGCCGTTCGCGGATGTAGAGCATCGCGAACACCCCCAGCACCAGCATCAGCGAACCGCCATAGACGATGTTCTGGCCGGGGGCGCGGGTCAGCTGCAGGCCGGAGGCCTTCACTTCCTCGTACTGGACCAGCTGCAGGTAAACCGGCGCCCCGTAGGCAAAGCTGTCGCTGACCGAGGTCAGGGTATCGCGGACAAAACGCAGGGTCTGCGGCTCGAAGGGTGCGGGCGGCAGTTTCGCCCGCTCGCGCGCCAGCTGCAGGGCCTCCAGCGCCGCGCCCTCGAGCACCTTCACGTAGACATCGGCGGCCTTCTCCTGTTCAGCCTGCGGAATGCCTTTTTCGATGAACTGCCCGACCGATTCAAAGCCGCGCATTGCGAACAGCTGCAGCACCTTCTCCGCGCTCTCGGCCAGCCGCGCGCGCATTTCCGCCGGCACCGTCGAGCCGCTGACCGCATTGCGCGCGAAGCGGCGGCCGATTTCCGGCCAGGCCTTGTCGTCGAGCAGCACTTCGCGCAACCGCATGTGCCCGTCGATGCGGCCGTCCGGATCCAGCGGCAGGCGCAGGAAACGGAAACCTTCGTTGGGCGTGGAACGCACGCCGGTCATCAGGTACCAGGCGCCGTCGAGCTGCAGGGGCAGCATGTAGTTGCTGAACTCGCGGGCCTGCCCCTGGGCATCACGCAGCCGGTACTGGAAACTCGGGCCGACGTTGCGCAGATCCTTCTTGGAAAGGTCGGCGGCGCCGGAGCCGAGCTGGGCAAGCACTTTTTTCGACACGCTGGCGACTTCAATGCGCGAGCTCTCCGCGGTATTCGCGCTGAGATCCTCGATGTTGAACGGCCGGAAATCCGAAAGCTCGACCCGGATTTCGGTGTCGCCGCTGTTGATGCGGGTTGCCTGGTTGACCGCGCCCGCCACGTCGAAGGGCGTGATTTTCGGCGAAAGCAGCGGCCAGCCCCTCAGTTGCATGCGGGTGCCGCCATCGGCAAAACTCGCCTGGTAAATGGCGATGCCCCTGTGGATGAACGGATAGTTGACACGGATGGTGCGCTCGAAGCGTTCACCGGTTTCATGGTCGACAACGACGATGTCGCTGGCAAAGTCGCGCGGCTGCCCTGTCGAGTAGTGCTCGATGTGGAATTTTTTCAGCGCGATGGTGAAGGGCAGATCCTGCACCAGGTAACCGTCGGCCACATTCTGGAAAACGACGTTGGCACTGGTGCCTTCGGGAATGTTGACGTTGCCGCGAAATGACGGATTGGAAGGGGACAGGCGGCTTTGCGGAGGCACCTGGCTCTGCGGCACATCACGGGTTTCCAGCACGACCTGGCCGGTGAGCTGCCGCAGCTTCAGCGGAACATTGCCGTCGAGCAGGCCGCCGACGCAGATCACGACGATGCCGCAATGCGTCAGCAGGTAGCCGCTCCGGTGGTAGCTGCCGGCCTTGGCCGCCACCAGCGTGTCCTCGCCGCGCGGAACGATGCGGAAGCGGAATCCCTGGGCGGCGAGGTATGCGGTTGCCCGCTGCAGGATGCCGCCGGCCGGCGCGGCCAGGTCATATTCCGCGCGATGATGGATGTGCTGCAGGGAGCGCTCGGTGGCCTGTTCGCGGAAATTGCGCATCTCGCGCAGCATCGCCGGCCCGTTGCGGTAAATGCAGAGGCTGGTCGACAGCACCAGGAATCCGAGGATCGCCAGAAACCATGCCGCATGGTAGACGTCGTAGAGCCCCAGCACTTCAAATACCGGAAACCAGAACGGACCGAACTGCGAGATGTAGTTGGGGTAGGGTTCGGCCTGCTTCAGCACGGTGCCGACCACCGAGGCTATGGCCAGTACGGTGAGCAGGCTGATCGCGAAGCGCATCGACGACAGCAGGTCGTAGGCGGCGCGGGTTCGGGTGTGCTGGGCCATTGGATAGACTAGACGGTCAACTCGACGCAGACAAAAAAGGGAGACTGGCGCAGTCTCCCCCGGTGCGGCAGAACAGCGGTGCGGTCCCGGTCAGCGGAGGCCCGCGATGTATTCGGAGACCGCGGCGATTTCCTGGTCGCTCAGCTTCGCGGCAACCCCGCGCATCATCTTTGCCGGATCGTTGGCGCGCTGTCCGGCGCGGAAGGCCTTCAGCTGGCCTGCGGTGTATTCGGCATGCTGTCCCGCCAGCCGCGGATACTGCGCGGGTATTCCGGCGCCATTCGGCGCATGGCAGGACGCGCAGGCTGCAACCCCCTTGGCCATGATGCCGCCGCGATAAATGGCTTCGCCCTGCTTGGCAAGGGTCGCGTCGCGCGCGGCGCCCGGCTTGGCCTTTTGCGCCGCAAAATAGGCTGCGATGTTCTTCATGTCGTCTTCGGACAGGCTGGCCACCATCCCGGCCATCACGGCATTGTTGCGTTCCGCCGGTTTACCGCCCTGCGGCTTGAAGTTCATCAGTTGCCTGTAGGTGTACTCGGGGTGCTGGGCCGCCAGGTTCGGGTTCGCCGGAATCGCACTGTTGCCATCGGCGGCGTGGCAGGCCACGCACAGCTGGGTGACGATCTGCTGCGCCTTGGCCGGATCCCCCTTGATCACGCCTTGCGCGGCAACGCCCTGCACCGCCAGCAGCAGTGCCGTGGCGAGCAGTGATCGCCAGATTTGCGGGCTGCGGGTCGGTTGGCGGTGTTCCATGCGTGCTCCTCGGTTCAAGCGATCAGTAAAAAAGGGTTGTATTTTATAGTATTTTGCCCCGCACACTGCGGCGCCGAGCGATAATGGGCGGTGTCCCTGTTTTCGCAGCTCGAATTCCGTTACGCCGTTCACCAGCTCGGCGACATGCCGCCCGATCAGGGCGCCGAGGTGGCGTTCGCCGGCCGTTCCAACGCCGGCAAATCGACCGCCATCAATGCCCTGGCCAACCGCAGAAAGCTGGCCTTCGTCAGCAAAACGCCGGGGCGCACCCAGGCCATCAATTTTTTCGACATGGGCCAGCACTGCTCGCTGGTGGATTTGCCCGGTTATGGTTATGCCAAAGTGCCGCTCTTGGAGCAGGCGCGTTGGGATGAGTTAATTGGCACTTACATATCTAATCGTAACTCATTGATTTTATTGGTTATTATTGTTGACATTCGACGGGGGCTGACTGATCTCGACCGGCAGATGCTGGCCTGGCTGGCCCCCAGCAATAAGCCCGTGCATGTGCTGTTGACCAAGTCTGACAAGCTGAACCGGCAGGAGGCGGAGGCCATGCTGCGACAGACCCGCGCCGAGCTTGCGCGCCATCCGGGCGAAGCGACCGCGCAGATATTTTCCGGCACCGACAAGACCGGCGTGCGTGAAGCCCAAGCCGTCATCGCCCGCTGGCTGAAAAAATAAAAAGCCCCCGGTTATAAGGGGAGTAAACCGGGGGCGAAGAGCCTTAACTAGAATTAAGGCACCCGCTCAGGGAGGAGAAGCGGGAGACAGCCAAAGCTGTCTGGAATGTCAGACGGCTATAATCAGGAATAGTTCCCGCGCCTGCGGGCAGGCAAAAACCCCCAGTAATTCCATGGTGTTAGCGCTTATGTCTTCGACCGGAAAATACCCTGCAGTTCGCCTGCGACGGATGCGCAGGGATGAATTTTCGCGGCGCCTGATGCGCGAACATCGCCTGACCATCAACGACCTGATCTATCCGGTATTTGTCATGGACGGCAAAAACCGCACAGCAGCCGTGGATTCCATGCCAGGGGTCCGCCGCCATACGGTCGACCGGTTGCTGGGGCTTGCAGAGACCGCCGTGCGCGCCGGCATTCCGGCGATTGCGCTGTTTCCGGCAATCGAGCGCAACCTGAAAACGGCTGACGGCCGCGAAGCCGTCAATCCGAAAGGGCTGGTGCCGCGCGCGGTTGCCGCACTGAAAAAGCACCTCCCCGAACTGGGCGTCATCACGGATGTCGCGCTGGATCCGTACACCACGCACGGCCAGGACGGCGTGATCGACCGCAGCGGTTACGTGCTCAACGACGAGACGGTTGCCGTGCTCGAGAAGCAGGCGCTGGTTTGCGCCGCAGCCGGTGTCGACATCGTCGCACCGTCGGACATGATGGACGGCCGCATCGGTGCCATCCGCGGCGCACTCGACCGCGGAAAATTCATCCATACGCGGATCATGGCCTATTCCGCAAAATATGCCTCGGGTTTCTATGGCCCGTTCCGCGATGCCGTGGGCTCGGCAAAACAGCTGGGCAGGAGTGACAAGCGCACCTACCAGATGGATCCGGCCAACAGCGACGAAGCGCTGCGTGAAGTCGCGCTCGATCTCCAGGAAGGCGCGGACATGGTGATGGTCAAGCCGGGACTGCCCTATCTGGACATCGTCCGCCGGGTCAAGGACGAATTCAGGGCGCCGACCTTTGTCTATCAGGTCAGCGGCGAATATGCGATGCTGAAAGCCGCCGCCGCCAATGGCTGGCTCGACGAGCGGCAATGCGCAATGGAAACCCTGCTGGCATTCAAGCGCGCGGGCGCCGACGGCATCCTGACCTATTTTGCGCTGGATGCAGCGCGATGGATCGGCGACAACGCCGGCTGAACCCCCTAATCGGGCGCCCTTACGGTTCCTGCAGCATCGCCTCGACGGCGGTCAACCTTGCCCGATCGATGGTGCGGCCTTCCGCGGTGGCGCGCATCGGTGCCCGCCGATCACGCGCATCGAGCACGGTGAGTTCTATCGTGGCATCCCCGTCTTCCAGGGTGAATACCGGCAGCACCCGCGGTTCCTGTCCGGCGTAGAGCCGGCTCTGTCCGGTCTTGTAGGCCATGCCGCGGTCGATCAGGAACAGTTCCACCGCTTTCGGATTGTCGGTGAAGAGCTGCAGGTGGATCACCGCGTAGGGGCCGGCAATGCCCGCCAGCACGGAGCCGGTCAGGTGGGGATCAAAATCCGCCAGCTCGCGCATCGCCCGCACCGCCTGCTCGCGCAGCCGCCGGATTCGCAGATTGTGGGCCTCGCCCTGATAGATATCGCGGTACTCGCGTAACGCGGCATCGATCTCGTCGTTGTTGGGCAGGCGTCGCGCGTCGGGAATCCCCAGCAGTTTTGCGGCTTTGCGCTTGGCAAGGCCGTAATCCTCGATGCCGTCCTGCGCCATCAGCCGCGCCGC
The DNA here is from genome assembly GCA_023431245.1 of Pseudomonadota bacterium. GTDB lineage: Bacteria > Pseudomonadota > Gammaproteobacteria > Burkholderiales > SG8-41. The sequence continues at coordinate 5,278 of JAEYXO010000086.1, forward strand.
GTGTGCCGCAATCGCGCGGCGTGTGTCGTCACGGCCCCGCTCTCTGGACATCTGCAACTCCTAGAACAGCTGGTTCCGGGCGTCGTCGGGCAGTTTCTCGGAGCCCGGGACGGCCTCGGCATGATCGGGCGCGGGAAATTCCTGGTAGAAATATTCACTGATGCCGCCTGCCGCCGTGCGCACGCCGGTTTCGGGATCGACTTGCAGGGTCATGACGCCGGCCGGAGGAGCAAAGGGGCCTTCCGGCGCGTTTTTCAGCGCAACTGCCATGTAGTCGATCCAGATCGGCAAAGCGGTGTTGCCGCCGGTTTCGTTGCGGCCCAGGGTTTTGGGCTGGTCGAAACCCATCCAAGCCACGGCCACAAGATTCGGCTGGAATCCGCAGAACCAGGCATCGACAAACTCGTTGGTGGTTCCGGTTTTGCCGGCCAGATCACCGCGCTTGAGGCGCATGGCCCGCGTCGCGGTGCCCGCGCGCA
>JAEYXO010000115.1 GCA_023431245.1 Pseudomonadota bacterium
ATGAAATCCATAGACGTCAAGATCCTCGACCCGCGCCTGCGCGACCAGCTGCCGCAGTACGCCACCCCCGGCTCCGCCGGCCTTGACCTGCGCGCCTGCCTTGCAGCACCGCTGACGCTGCAGCCCGGCCAGACCGAACTGATCCCCGCCGGCATGGCCATCCACATTGCCGACCCCGGGCTTGCCGCGATCATCCTGCCGCGCTCGGGGCTCGGCCACAAACACGGCATCGTGCTCGGCAACCTGGTCGGGCTGATCGACTCCGACTACCAGGGCCAGCTCTTCGTATCGACCTGGAACCGCGGCAGCGCCGCCTTCACGATCAATCCGCTGGAACGCCTGGCGCAGCTGGTGGTCGTGCCGGTCGTGCAGGTCGCCTTCAACATCGTCGACGACTTCGAAGCCTCGCACCGCGGTGCCGGCGGCTTCGGCAGCACCGGCAAGGGCTGAAGCGATGGCCAGTGCAGGACTGGTGCTGTTCGCCCACGGCGCGCGCGACCCGGAATGGGCCGAACCCTTCCGCGCCATCGCCGCGCGTGTGGCCGCCGACCGCAGTGATCTCGAGGTGAAACTGGCCTTCCTCGAATTCCAGGCGCCGGCACTGTCCGAGGCCATCGCCGGACTGGTCAACGCCGGCCACCGCAGCATCCGCATTGCGCCGCTGTTCATGGCGCAGGGCGGCCATCTCAAGCATGACGTGCCGAAACTGCTCGCGGAAATCCGCGGCCGGCACCCCGACCTCGCCATCGAACTCCTGCCCGCCATCGGCGACGTGCCCGAACTGCGCGAGGCCATCGCCGGCTGGCTGACCGGCACCGTCCCCGGAGCACACCCTTGAAACGCATTCTCTTCATCGCCCTGTTCTGCTTCGCCGGCGCCGCCGCCGCGGCAATGCCGCAGATCGAACTCGCGATCGGCAAACACACGCTGACCGCGGAAGTCGCCAGCAACGACCCCGAGCGCATGCAGGGACTGATGCACCGGCGCATGCTGCCGGAAAACCGCGGCATGCTGTTCGTGTTCCGCGACGTCGCCTACCACGGCATGTGGATGATGAACACCTACATCCCCCTGTCGGTGGCCTTCGTCGACGAGGCCGGCGTCATCGTCAACATCGAGGACATGCAGCCGCACACCCGCGACTCCCACACCGCGAAAAAACCGGTGCGTTACGCGCTGGAAATGAACCTCGGCTGGTTCCGCAAGCGCGGCATCGGGCCGGGCATGAAAATCGAAGGCCTGGAAAAGGCGCCGCCGCCGCGCTGACCGTCGCACCATGAAAAAAGCCCGGCAGTGCCGGGCTTTTTGTTTCTGCGGATGGTGCTTACGGGATCAGCCGAAATTTTTCGCCGCAAAATCCCAGTTGGCGAGGCTGTTGAGGAAGGTCTCGACGAACTTCGGGCGCGCGTTGCGGAAGTCGATGTAGTAGGCGTGCTCCCAGACGTCGATCGTCAGCAGCGCCGTGTCGGCGGTGGTCAGCACGGTGCCGGCGTTGGACGTGTTGACGATATCGACACTGCCGTCGGCCTTTTTCACCAGCCAGGTCCAGCCGGAACCGAAGTTGCCGACCGCGCTCTTGGTGAAGGCGTCCTTGAAGGCGTCGAAGCTGCCCCACTTCTTGTCGATCGCCGCAGCCAGCGCACCCGCGGGCTTGCCGCCGCCATTCGGTTTCATGCTGTGCCAGAAGAAGGTGTGGTTCCAGACCTGGGCCGCGTTGTTGAACACGCCGCCGGCCGATTTCCTGATGATGTCCTCAAGCGAGGCGTTCTCGAACTCGGTGCCCTTGATCAGGCCATTGAGATTGGTGACGTAAGCCTGGTGGTGCTTGCCGTAATGGAACTCGAAGGTCTCCTTCGAGATGTGCGGCGCCAGCGCGTCCATGGCATACGGCAGTTTCGGCAGTTCGTGTTGCATGCGGTTTCCTCTCGGGTTGTCGCTGGAAACCCGGGATGATAAGGGAGTCGGCGCCAATGCGCCAAGCGTGGCAACGGCAATACCCGGCATTGCAGTGCGGACTTTGCCGCCACGGCGACCGGAACAGGATGTCCGGGCACGCCGGGCATCCTGTTCGGGGGACAAGTTACAGCGGGATGTTCTGCTGCGCCACCATGCAGAACAGCATCGGAATCGACAGCATGGTGTTGACCCGCGAGGTGATCATCGCCACACGCGCCGCCTTCGCCTTGGCGGCGGCATCCGCCTCGACAAGGCCCAGCGCCTTCTTCTGGTTCGGCCAGATGATGAACCAGACGTTGAAAGCCATGATCAGCGCCAGCCACATGCCGATCCCGATGTAGACATGACCCTCGCCCAACGTCAGCGCGCTGCCGAGGTAGCGGTACTTGCCGGCGAGCGCAATGCCGGTCACCACCGTGGCCAGCGCCGACCAGCGGAACCAGAACAGCGCCGCAGGCGCGATCACCTTGCCGATGGCCGGCTTCTGTTCGTCCGGAATCTTCGGCATCGACGGCATCTGCACGAAATTGAAGTAATAGAGGATGCCCACCCACATCACGCCGCTCAGCACGTGCAGCCAGCGGAACACGAAGGCCCACCAGGACGCATCACCCATGCGCGCGCCGGCGCCGGTGGCAATGATCAGCAACACAAGGATCGCGAATCCGGCAAATACCGTGCGGCCCAGAGACTGGAATATGGCTCCCATGCGTATGCTCCTTCCCTGTAAGGGTTGTTGTTGCGGACGGATGAAACGCTTCGGGGATTCAGTCTAGCACGGCGATGCCGCGCCCCTGCCCGTGCCGGGCAAGCACCGCCTTGAGGGGGAAACCGCGGTCAGGCCGCCGCAAGGCTGCCGGTCTCGACCGCGGCGATGGCCTTGGCCTCGTTGATGTCCTGCGCGTAACCGGTGCCGTAGAGGCAGCAGGCAAACTGGTTGGCGATCGGCGCCGGCATCGGAATGCGGCCCTCGAGCACGCCGCTGATCCAGCGCGCCGTGCCTTTCAGGTCCTGGGCCGCGGGCAGCGGATGCGCGCAGCGCGACGTCACCTCGGCATCAAACAGCGGATGCAACGCGCCGTCACGCAGGAGCTCGATGCCCGGCCGGCATTTCGC
>JAEYXO010000125.1 GCA_023431245.1 Pseudomonadota bacterium
CTCGCGCGTTTCGACGGGTTGACGGGACTGCCCAACCGCCAGAACTTCATTGAGCTTGTCGAGAACAACCTGTTGCGCGCGCGCCGCAACCGCAGCCGCCTGGCGCTGTTTTTTGTCGATCTCGACCGCTTCAAGCCGGTGAATGACAGCTTCGGGCACGCGGCAGGCGATGAACTGCTGAAGGCGGTGGCCGCGCGCTTGCGCAGAGCCCTGCGCGAGAATCGGATATCGTCGGGCGCTTCGGCGGCGACGAATTCCTGGTCCTGCTGCCGGATATCGCGCAGCCTGCGGATGCTGCCGGTGTCGCGGGGAAAATCGGCGCGGCGCTGGACCGGCCTTTCGAGCTTGCGTCCGGGCGATTCAGCATTTCCTCCAGCATCGGCATCGCGATTTATCCCGACCACGGCGGCGATGTCGATGCGCTGATCGAGGCGGCCGACCGCGCGATGTACGAGGCGAAGAAGGACGGCGGCGGCGCTTACCGGTTCTCGGTTGCAGCGGGCTGAGGCGCCGCGGCGGCAGCGGCCGGCATCGGCTCGAAAGACAGTTTCAGCGGCACGCCGTTCTTGACGGTTTCTTCGGCGGCCGCCGCCGGCTTGCTGGCCAGCCGCGCCGCGTCGAACTTGAGGCGGGTGGTAAAGGCCCGGATGATGCTGTCCGCGCGCGATTTCGCCAGTTCCGGCAATGCGCCGTCAGCCAGCGGCTGCAGTTCGACCAGCCGCTGATGCATCGCGACGTAGAGTTCCCGGTCGCCGGCGCCGCGGCCCATGATCGCCAGCACCGGATTGACCCGCGGCGCTTCGCGCCCGGCAGTCTTGCGGAAAGCCTCGGTGAACTGCGCCACTGCACGGCCGCCGGCGCGCGCTTCCAGCATCGTTTCCAGCGCACGCTGGGTTTTGGGATTGTCGAAGCCGACCGGTCCCGGGTCCTCGCCGGGGGCGAGCTTGAGCCCTTCGCGCGCGGCAAGATCGGCGCGGACGGCCAGCGCGCGCAATGCGCGGCTGTCACTGTCCTTGTGATACAGGCCCTGCAGCAGCAGCTTGAGCTGCGGCCGTTTCTGCAGGCCTTCGGCGACGCGCCGCAGTTTTTCATACTCGGTGGGGAGGATGCGCGCGCTGCCCGGATCGAACACGATGTCGCCGAGATCCTCGGCGCCGCCGCCGAACAGCGCGCCGAGCGCGCGGAAGGGCGCGGTGACGATGCGCGTGATCACCGTGCGGATCGCCTGCCAGACGATGTGTCCGTAGCTGAATTCGGGGCTGTCGACATCGCCGCTGACCGGTACCGCGAGGTCGATCCTGCCGCTGCTGTCGGTGAGCAGGGCGATGGCCAGGTCCAGCGGCAGGTTGACGGCACTGGGGCTTTCGACGCGTTCGCCGAGCGTGAACTGCTCGAGCAGCACCTTGTTGTCGCCGGCCAGCTTGCTGTTGTCGAGCTTGTACTGCAAGTCCAGCGAGAGTTTGCCGGAGGCGATCTTGCGGCCGGCGAAGGTGGCGGTGTACGGACTCATCGGCGTCAATTCGACATTGCGGAACACGACTGCAATATCGGTGAATTTTTTCGGTGCAAAGGGCTGGATCGCACCTTCCGCACGGGCCAGGCCGTAATCCTCGATGCGGCCTTCGAATTTGAGGCTGGCGCGCGACTCCGCGGCGGACGACAGCCCGCTGATCGAGCCGCCGAGCGACTGGATGTAGGTCGAGAACGGCAGCACCAGGCTCAGGTCCGTGAAGTCCATGTTGCCGCGTTCGACGCTGACGCGGTCGATGTTCACGGCCAGTCCGGGTCCCGCGGCAGGCTCTGCGGCGGCCGCCGGCGCGGTTTTGGTCTGCTGGGGACGGCGGATGGCGGCGAGGTTGGTGCTGCGGTCCTTGTTGATGACCAGCCGGGCGTAGGGGCGTGACAGGTTCAGCTGGGACACGGAGAGGCGGTTGTCGCCGCTGCTGTAGTCGATGCCGCTGGCGGCGAAACGCTGCCAGCTGAACAGCTTCTCGTTGCTGGCCGCGATCTTGAGTTCGAGGTCATTGATGGTCGCGTCGCCGGCATAACGCACTGCCGGCTGTTTTCCGCTGCTCCAGCGCAGCTGACCGCTGCTGCCGGCCTGGCCCGAGACCAGGGTCAGCGTGGTCTGTTGCCGCAGCAGGGTTTCCAGCGGCGCCAGCGCCAGTCCCGCCAGTTCGAATTTCAGGTCGCCGGCCTGCTGTTTCAGGTCGACGCTGCCTTTTGCACGCAAGGTGCCGCCCTGTTTCACCTGCAGCGACAGCGCCAGTGCCAGCGGCTTTGCCGGCGGCAGGGACAGCGGCCCCGCGTCCAGGCTGATTTTTTCGAGGTCGTAGGCGAGCGGCGGCTGGAAACCCTGGTCGCTCAGGGCGACGGCGTAATCCGACAGCTCGATGCGGTCGATCACGGTGGAGAAACCGGATTTTTCCGGCGGCGAGTCCTTCAGCGGCGTGAACATGCGCAGCAGCGGGATTGCGCCTTCCGCATCGCGCATGACTTGGCTGCGGCCGCCGCCGAGGCGGATGCTTGCCGCGCGGACCTGCTGTTTCTGCAGGTCGAAACTGCCGCCGGTCAGTTCGGCGGAGGCCAGCGTCACCGGCGGCTCCTTGGCGTCGCCGGAGATTGCCTGCATGTCGTGCAGGACGATGCGGCCATCGGTCACGCTGACCTGGGTTTGTTCGCCGGCGCGGGTCTCAAGCCCGAAATCCGCCTCGGCCCGTGCAATCTGCAGCCGTAGCGGCGCGGCCCGGCTGTGATCCTCGATGGACAGGGCCAGCGGACCGATGGCGACCCGGGGCAGCGACAGCTGCCAGGCGGCGCGCGGCGCTGCTGCGGCTTCCGCAGTTTCCGGCTCAAGCGGTTTTCCGCTGTGTGCGGGTTCGCGCACCAGTCGGCCCCAGTCGGGCCTGCCGTCCCGGTCGAGCGCCACATTGATCCTGCCGTCGCCGATCCGGGCCTGCCCGAAGGCGATGCCGCGTTTCTGCAGGTCGAAAGAGCCGTCCTCCAGCGCCAGTGTCGCGAGCCGGGCGAGTGTTTCGCCCCCGGGTTTTGCGAGGTCCAGCGCCTTGAGGCGGAAGGCCATGTTGTCGGTCCGCAGGTCGAGGGCCCCTTCGCGGTAACCCAGCCGGTAACGCAGCCCGATGTCGAAGGATCCCTGCGGTTCGGCCAGCACCAGCCGGTCCTGCACGAAGCGCCACAGCGTGGCGAGCTTGCCCTCCTTGAGCTCGATCGAACCCGAGGAGTCAAAGGGGGCCAGCGACAGCCGACCCTGCCATTGCAGGCTCCCGCCGCCGGGCAGCCGCGCGCTGAAACGGTGTTCGCCATCATGTTCGGGCAGCGTCGCCAGATCCTGGATTTCGAAATCCACGGGATCGAAGCGGGCGACGGCCGCAGGCTGCAGCGTCTGGTCGGTGAAGCGGAAAACGCCCTTGCTGATCGCGACATGCTGCAGCAGCAGGCGCGGCGTTTTGCCGGCTGCGGCCGGTTCTTGCGCGGGCTGTTCGCCGCGCGGCGCGAACAATCGCGCGATGTTCAGGTTTTCCCGGGCATCCAGTTCAGCATTGATCACCGGCCGTTCCAGCCGGATTTCACGGAAGTTCCAGGCCCAGCGCAGCAGGCTGCTGGTTTCGAAATCGATGAACAGCCGGCTGACGCTGAAAACCGGATCGCCCGTTTTCTCGGCGACCGTCAGGTCATTGGCTTCGACGGTCAGCAGGAAGGGGTTGATGCGCACCACGCCGACAGAACCGCGGGCGCCCAGATGCTGCTCGACCAGTTGCGGGAGTTGCTGGCGGACCAGCCAGGGCGCGGCAAAAAAGCCGAGCAGGGTGTAGAGCAGCAGCAGGGCACCGGCGACCAGCGCCGGCTTCGACAGCAGCAGCTTGCGCAGGCGGGCGTAGCGGGGAGCCGTCTCGCTCATCGCCGCGCCGCCGCCTCAGTCCTTGTCGGCGTGCAGGATGCCGAATCCGGCCTGCAGCGCCCGCTCGATGCGGGACTTTTCTTTTTTGATCCGGTCTTCGTCCCAGTCCCACATGCCGGCTTTGGCTTTCATGCCGGTGCGGCCCCTGGCGACCATGTCCTTCAGGAACTGCGGCGGCGCCTGTTCGGTATGCAGGTGCGGGTACAGGGCCTCGCCGACCAGGTAATTGGTGTCCCAGCCCGACATCTCCTTCTGCATCATCGGACCGCAGGCGATGAAGCGGAAACCGAAGCCCTGGCGCACGGCGGTGTCGATGCCTTCGGCATCGGTGACGCCGTCGGCAATCAGGTACAGCGCTTCGCGCATCATCGCGTGCTGCAGGCGGTTGCCGACGAAACCCGGCACGTCCTTCTTCACCCAGATCGGCGCCTTGTTGAGGTCTTTGAGCAGTTGCACCAGGCCTTCGGCCACTTTGGCATCCGTCAGCGGCGAGCTGACGACCTCCACCAGCGGCACCAGGTGGGCGGGCATGAAGAAATGCATGCCGGCGACGCGCTGCGGATGTTTCAGTCCTTTTGCAATTTCCCCGATGGGGAAGTTGGAGGTGTTGCTGACCAGCGGGATGTCCGGTTTCGCCAGCGCCTCGATGTCCGCGAACAGTTTCTGCTTCAGCGGCAGGTCTTCGGTGGCGGCTTCGACCACGATGCCGACGCCGGCCCAGG